>JBBJJH010000014.1 GCA_037623315.1 Halanaerobiaceae bacterium ANBcell28 | reverse complement strand
TCGTAGATGAAGGTCACGCACGTCAAAATATGATCCATGAAGATGGCGTATTTGCTTACATCGAGTTTAGAGTATTGAATAATGCTCCAGGAGGATTTACAGACATATCAGTAGTTCAAATTGGAGCCATAGCAGATTATGACTTAAACGTATATGATGTTGACACAGTAGCAGGTGGAATAGAAGTAGATGGACCAACAGTACCGTTACCATCAACTCCAATTTTATATACTGCAAATCCTGGAGATGGTAATGTAACGTTGAATTGGAGTACTTCAAGTTACGCTGATGGTTATGAGCTTAAGTATGGTACTAGAAGTGGTAATTATACAAGAACAATTGATGCAGGAAATACTACCACTTACACAGTATCAGGCTTATCAAATGACACTACTTATTACTTTGTAGTATCTGCTTATAACAACGTAGGTAGTAGTGATAATTCTAACGAATTGAGTGCAACACCTGAAGGTGATGATCCAATTGGAGGAATTATTGAATTAGACTTAAGACAAGATACAACAACGGTAACTAATACACTGAATCCTGTATTTACATTAAGGAATATAGGTGATAGTTCTATTAGTTTATCAGACCTTGAAATCAGATACTATTATACAATAGATACTAATCAAGGACAGAGTTTCTGGTGTGATCATGCAGCTATAGTATCACCACAATATAGTGGTATTACAGATTCTGTACAGGGTTCATTTGTACAGATGCAAGATAGTACATCTGATGCAGATTATTATCTTTCTGTAGAATTCTCTGGTGGTGCACTAGAAGCAGGTGCAATTGCAGAGATTCAAACTAGATTCTCTAAAAATGATTGGTCAAATTATGATCAAAGTAATGACTTCTCCTTTAACAATGCAGAAAATGTAGCTGTCTTCTTAAATGGACAATTAGTTTGGGGTAATACTCCAGGTGAAGCTATCATTGAACCTGAACCTCCAACAGAGCCACGATTGAATTCAGCAGTGGCTGGCGATGAAGAAGTAACATTAAATTGGAGTAGTGTAAGTAATGCTGATGGTTATGAGGTAAAGTATGGTACTAGAAGCGGTAGTTATTCACGAACAATTGATGTAAGGAATACTACTAGATATACAGTGTCAGGCTTAACAAATAACACTACTTATTACTTTGTAGTATCAGCATATAACGATGGTGGAAGTAGTAATAATTCAAATGAAATGAATGCTACGCCTGAAAGTGGAACACAACCAACAGGAGACTTAACAATAGAAATAGGTCTTGAGTCAGCAGAACCTGGTGACAGAGTAACAGTACCAGTAATGTTCTCAGATGTAGCAGCAGCAGGAATCAATAGTGCAGACTTTAGAGTAGGTTATGATAGTTCAGTAGTAGAAGCGGTAAGTGTAAGTGCTGGCGGAATAGTACCAAGACCATCAGTAGACTTCCGTTCACACATAAATACAGACAGAGAATTTGTAGCCTTCTTATTCGTAGATGAAGGTCACGCACGTCAAAATATGATCCATGAAGATGGCGTATTTGCTTACATCGAGTTTAGAGTATTGAATAATGCTCCAGGAGGATTTACAGACATATCAGTAGTTCAAATTGGAGCCATAGCAGATTATGACTTAAACGTATATGATGTTGACACAGTAGCAGGTGGAATAGAAGTAGGAGACGGTCCACCACCATCAGGAGACTTAACAATAGAAGTAGGTGTTGAGTCAGCAGAACCTGGTGACAGAGTAACAGTACCAGTAATGTTCTCAGATGTAGCAGCAGCAGGAATCAATAGTGCAGACTTTAGAGTAGGTTATGATAGTTCAGTAGTAGAAGCGGTAAGTGTAAGTGCTGGCGGAATAGTACCAAGACCATCAGTAGACTTCCGTTCACACATAAATACAGACAGAGAATTTGTAGCCTTCTTATTCGTAGATGAAGGTCATGCACGTCAAAATATGATCCATGAAGATGGCGTATTTGCTTACATCCATTTTAAAGTCTTAGACAATGCTCCACGAGGATTTACAGACATATCAGTAGTTCAAATTGGAGCCATAGCAGATTATGACTTAAACGTATATGATGTTGACACAGTAGCAGGTGGAATAGAAGTAGGAGACGGTCCACCACCATCAGGAGACTTAACAATAGAAGTAGGTGTTGAGTCAGCAGAACCTGGTGACAGAGTAACAGTACCAGTAATGTTCTCAGATGTAGCAGCAGCAGGAATCAATAGTGCAGACTTTAGAGTAGGTTATGATAGTTCAGTAGTAGAAGCGGTAAGTGTAAGTGCTGGCGGAATAGTACCAAGACCATCAGTAGACTTCCGTTCACACATAAATACAGACAGAGAATTTGTAGCCTTCTTATTCGTAGATGAAGGTCATGCACGTCAAAATATGATCCATGAAGATGGCGTATTTGCTTACATCGATTTTAAAGTCTTAGACAATGCTCCAGAAGGTTTAACAGAAATATCAGTAGTTCAAATTGGAGCCATAGCAGATTATGACTTAAACGTATACGATGTTGGCACTGAGGCAGGTGGAATAAATGTAACAGAAGAAGAATTAATTCCTGGTATTCCAGAATTAACTTCAGCTGTAGTTGGTGATGAAGAAGTAACATTGAATTGGAGTTCTTCAAGTAATGCTGATGGTTATGTAGTTAAATATGGTACAACTAGTGGTAATTATTCACAAACAATTGATGTAGGAAATACAACTGCTTACACAGTATCAGATTTAACAAATGATACAACTTATTATTTTGTAGTATCAGCATATAATGTATCAGCATCTAGTGAGGATTCTAACGAACTTAGCGCAACGCCTAATGTTATTACATTAGAAATAGGTATTGAGTCAGCAGATCCTGGTGAAACAGTAACAGTACCAGTAACGTTCTCAGATGTACCAGAAGCAGGAATTCAATATACAGAAGTTAGAGTTTTATATGATGGTTCAGTCTTAGAAGCGATAAGTGTAAGTGCAGGCGAAATAATTCCAAGACAATCATTATTCCAGTCACACATAGATACAGACAGAGAATTTGTAAACTTCTTATACGCAGATGAAGATCATGGTCAAAATATGATTCATGATGATGGTGTATTTGCTTATATCAAGTTTAGAGTCTTAGATAATGCTCAAGAAGGTTTAACTGAACTAGCAACATTAGAATATGACCTTCCAAACAATTATAGATATGTAGACGGTGGAATAGAAGTAGGTAAAATAGCACAAGAATTAACATTAGAAATAGGAAAAGATATAGAACACCGTGGTGAAGAAGTTACACTACCAGTTAAGTTTAGAGATGTACCATCACAAGGTATTAGTAGTGCAGATTTTAAGATAGACTTTGATATCTCTGCATTTGAAGTAGTAGAAGTAAGTCCTGGTGAGATAATTTCAGATACAAGTGATTTTACTTCTATTGTTAATAATGAAGAGGGAACTATTGATTTTGTATTTAGTTCTGAAGACCAAATACAAAGTGATGGAGAATTTGCAAACATTACCTTTGTAATTCAAGAACGCTGTCGTTTTGGTGCATATGAAATATCTGCAAGTGACATTGATGCAATTACTAGTTTGGGTAGAGAAGTAGAAGTTGAAATAATTGCAGGTGAGATTTATGTAGAACCTAGGGGACTTATAGGACCACCACCTGTACCAGAGTTAATTTCTGTAGAAGCTGGAGATGGAGAAGTAACAGTTAAGTGGGAACCCGTAAGACATGCTGAAAATTATTTGATTTACATCGGTACAAATCCTGTACTTCCTATAGCAATAGAAAGCGCAGGAAGTGGAGATGTTAGTGAATATACAGTAACAGGTTTAACAAATGATACTACCTATTATTTCGCAGTAGCGTCAGCTAGTATAGAAGGAAATAGTGATTATTCCAATCATTTGACTGCTACACCAACTGCTAGTGAAGGACTTAGTGCGCCAGAGTTACTAACAGCAGAACCTGGTGAAGGAAGTGTTACTTTAAATTGGAGTAGAGTTGATAATGCTAATGGTTATATAGTACATTATCAGAGTCAGCCTGGAGAAGAACCAGTAACCATAGATGTAGCCTCAACTACAGCATACACAGTATCTGATTTAGTGAAACTTACTTACTACTTCACTATAACAGCTTATAATGATGAAGGAACTAGTGGACACTCTAATGTAGTACATGCAACACCTTTAGAGAAACAAGTAAGTGAATTTACTATAGATATTGCTATGGATAATGTAAGTCCTGGGGAAAAAGTAATGGTACCAGTTATATTGCATAATGTACCAGAAGAAGGTATTAATAGTGCAGACTTTAGAGTAGGTTATGACAGTTCAGTAGTGGAAGCAGTAAGTGTAAGTGCAGGTGAAATAGTCCCAAGACCACTTGTAGATTTCCGCTCACACATAAATACAGACAGAGAATTTGTAGCCTTCTTATTCGTAGATGAAGGTCATGCACGTCAAAATATGATCCATAATGATGGTGTATTTGCTTACATTGAGTTTAGAGTCTTAGATAATGCTCCACAGGGTTTGACAGAAATATCAGTAGTTCAAATCGGAGCAATAGCAGATTATGACTTAAACGTATATGATGTTGATACTCTATCAGGAGGTATCAATATTGAGTAATTAAAAAATAGCAAAATGGGTGGGTCAGTCTAACTTGTCCCACCCCCCCAATATAACTAAATTTAGAAAAAATAAAAAAAAGTCTGACTATTTATTAATGGGGGGGTGATTAAAAAAATATTTTAATGTTAAATTGATCAAATTTTATACAAGATCAATAAGTGGAAAAAATACTGTTTAAAATGAAAGGGGAAAAAAATGAGTAAAAAATTATTAATTGTATTAACTATTGTAATGATGTTAACTATGTCTTTTTCTGCCATAGCATCATTTCCGGCAACATTTGAGGATATGTTTATGGAATTGTATAACGATATCAATGATCCAGCTAATGGTTATTTTAGTGCAGAGGGAATTCCATACCATTCAGTTGAAGAATTGATTGTTGAAGCTCCTGATTACGGACATGTTACTACTAGTGAAGCTTACAGTTATTATATCTGGTTAGAAGCTATGTACGGTTTATTTACAGGAGATTGGTCTACACTTAATGAATCATGGGAAAATATGGAAACTTATATTATTCCTGATTTCCAGGATGGGTTACAGGTATATAACCCTAACGAACCTGCAACTTATGCAGCTGAATATGCTACAGATACTGCATATCCATCACCATTAAGATTTGATGCTCCAGTTGGACAAGATCCTATACATGATGAACTAGTTTCAACTTATGGAACATATGATATTTATGGTATGCATTGGTTATTAGACGTTGATAACTGGTATGAATATGGTGAAGGTACAGAGCCAGTTTTAATTAATACTTTCCAACGTGGTGCTATAGAATCTGTTTGGAGAACAGTACCACACCCATCAATCGAAACATTTGATCATGGTGGAACTTATGGTTTCCTTGATTTGTTTATCGATGATGATAATTATGCTCGTCAATGGCGCTATACAGCAGCTCCTGATGCTGATGCTCGTGCTATCCAGGCTGTATATTGGGCAAGAGAATGGGCACAAGAACAAGGTAGAGTTAATGAAATTTCAGAAGTAATCGATAAAGCTGCTATGTTAGGTGACTACATGAGATACGCTTTATTTGACAAGTATTTCAAACCAATTGGTGAGAATGTTAGACCAGAAACACAAGGTGCTACTGGTTATGACTCTGCTCATTACCTACTATCTTGGTATTATTCATGGGGTGGAGGTATGGATGGTTACTGGGCTTTCAAAATAGGTTCCAGTCATGCTCACTTTGGTTATCAAAATCCTATGGCTGCATGGGTATTAGCTAATGACTCAGACTTTATGCCATTATCAAGAAATGGTGCTAGAGATTGGGGATATAGTTATGACAGACAACTTGAATTTTATATGTGGTTACAAGCTAGTAATGGTGCTATCGGTGGTGGAGCTACTAACGCTTACGTAACTGAAACTGGCGATTACTCACCATACCCAGCAGGTTCAGCTACTTTTTATGGTATGAAGTTTGAAGAACATCCTGTTTATAGAGATCCAGGTAGTAATGAGTGGATCGGTATGCAAGGATGGTCCATGCAACGTATAGCTGAATTATATTATGTAACTGGCGATTTAAGAGCTAAACATTTATTAGATAATTGGGTACCTTGGATTGTTAGTGAAATACAGCTTCCAAGTAATGATCATTCTGAATATTATATACCTGCTACTCTTGAATGGCATGGACAACCTGAAACATGGAGACAAAGTGATCAAGGTAGCATGACATGGGATAATCCTAACTTTACTGTAGAAGTTACAGGTTATGGTCAGGACTTAGGTATTGTTGGTTCATTAGCTAATGCTTTAATCTACTATGCAGCAGCTACAGAACGCCATGAAGGTAGAGTAGATGAAGCAGCTTTAGATGCGGCACATGGACTTATTGATAGAGTTTGGCTAAACGCTCGTACAGATAAAGGTCTTGCTATAGTTGAAGCAAGAGGAGATTATGAACGTTTCTTTGAAGAAATTTATATCCCAGCTGGATGGAGCGGTACAATGGGTAATGGCGATGTTATCGAGCCTGGTGTTAGATTTATTGATATTCGTTCTAAATATAAATCTATGCCTGAATTTGCACAACTTGAAGCAGCAGTTAATGCAGGAGAAGATCCTGAATTTATGTACCACCGTTACTGGGCACAAGCTGACTTAGCCCTAGCCATGGGTAAATTAGCACATTATTTCCCAGAGCGTAAACCTGGTGATACTCTTGGTATAATTATTGAACCAGATGGTGGAGACTTAAACGGTGATGGTGTAATAAATTCACTAGATATGACATTGCTACAAAGGTATATCCTTACAATGATAGGTGAAAGTGATATCGTACCTGGCTCTGCTGACGTAAATGGTGATGGAGTAGTAAATTCATTAGACGTAGTAGCATTAAGAAACATTATTTATAATCAATAGTTTCTAAGCTAGAAAAAATCCAAGTATATCTCCAGGAGCTTATATCCTGGAGATATACCTTAAAATATTTGCACTGCATGGGATGATGTGATGAAAGTAGGTATTTTAAATGAAGAAGTTTAAATTGAAATTTTTACTTCTATTTATGATATTTTTGTTTTTTTCTTTTATAGTCCTTGATCTAGTAATTGAATATGAAGCACAGGCTTTTATGATAGGTGATTTAAATAATGATTCATATATTGATTCCTTAGATGCTATGTTATTACAAAGATATTTATTATCTATGATAGATGATCTTCCAGTAGATGATAAGCTTAAAGTAGCAGATTTAAATGGTGATGGTATTATTGATTCTAATGATTATATCTTATTAACAAGATACATATTGCAAATTATCGACAAATTTCCAGTCGAGGAAAAAGAAAAAAATGATATTGAGTCCAAAGTACAAGAATTATTAAGTCAGATGACTTTAGAAGAAAAAGTTGGACAAATGGTGCAAGCTGATATAGCGCATATTGACTATTGGGAAATTAGTAATTATCATATTGGTTCTATATTAGCAGGAGGAAGTTCATTTCAAGGTGCTTTGCATAAATGGAGAAATATGACCAAAAATGTTCAGGAAGCAGCAGCTGCAACTCGTTTAGCAATACCAGTTCTATATGGTGTAGATGCTGTACATGGTCATAATAATGTAGATAATGCTGTTATTTTTCCTCATAATATAGGCTTGGGTGCAGCAAACGACCCTGATTTAATGAGAAGGATAGCTAATGTTACTGCCTCAGAAATGATAAGCTCAGGAGTAAATTGGAATTTTGCTCCCTGTGTAGCAATAGCACGTGATGAAAGATGGGGTAGAACATATGAAAGTTATAGTGAAAATACAGAGATAGTGAATAGATTAGCAATACCATATTTGGAAGGTTTAGAAGAATATGATATTGCAGCAACTGCGAAACATTTTATAGCTGATGGTGGAACTAAATGGGGTACAGGTGGTAGAGATGATCATGGGTATATTGATCAAGGAAACGCAATTATGACCGAGGAAGAACTGAGGGAAATACATTTACCACCATTTAAAAAAGCCGTTGATGCTGGAGTTAAATCAGTCATGATTTCATATAGCAGTTGGAATGGTGTTAAATGTCATGAACATAGTTATTTGATTAATGACATATTAAGAGGGGAATTAGGATTTGAAGGTATTGTTTTGTCTGATTGGGAAGCTATTCATCAAATAGACAAAAATTCTTTTGAAGAACAAGTAATTACAGCAGTTAACGCTGGTATAGATATGCTTATGGAGCCAGAAGAGTGGCTTGAGGTTATTAATATTCTTATAAGTGCAGTTAATCAAGGAAGAATTACAGAAAGCAGAATTGATGATGCTGTTAGTAGAATATTACGTGTTAAGTTTGAAATTGGCTTATTTGAAAATCCGTTAGGCAATAAAGATTATGTTAAAAATGAATTTGGTTCAAATATACATCGAGAAATAGCTCGTGAAGCAGTAAGAAAATCTTTGGTTTTATTAAAAAACGATAATAATATATTACCTCTTTCTAAAGATAGTAGAATTTATATTTCCGGATCAAATGCTGATAATATCGGTAATCAGTGTGGAGGATGGACAATTTTCTGGCAAGGGGGAAGTGGTGATATTATTGAAGGAACTACTATTAAAGAAGGCATCGAGAAGTCTATATCAGGTCAAGGTCATTTAGTCAATGATATTTATCAGGCAGATCTTGCGATAGTAGTTGTAGGTGAAGAACCCTATGCAGAAATGCATGGTGATGATGGAGAATTAAGATTATCTAATTCAGATATTTGGGCTATTAATCAAGCTGCAAATTCAGGTAAACCTGTTGTATTAATTCTTGTTTCAGGTAGACCATTGATGATTACAGAGCAAGTTGATAAAGTTGATGCTTTACTTGCTGCCTGGTTACCAGGAACTGAGGGGCAGGGAGTAGCAGATGTATTATTTGGTGATTATAGATTTACTGGAAAACTTTCATTTACTTGGCCTAGAAGTATAGATCAAATACCAATAAATGAAGATGATTTACAAGGAAAAGACCCATTATTTCCTTTTGGCTTTGGCTTAGAAACGTATTAAAGATATGTTTAGAATTTAAATTGAAATTTAATTTTAATTTGGGAGGGTATGACTAATGAAAAGATTTAAAAATGTTTTTCTATTCACATTAATTGCAATCTTGGCACTTAGTGTTACAATTTCAGCATTTCCATATAATGCAGAATATCCATATGGTTTTTCATCAGTTGCAAATAACCAACAGGAAATTAACGACTTCATATGGCAGGAATGGGAACAATGGAAGAGTGAAAGAATTACTTCACAGGGCGCAGGAGGATATAGGCGTGTTCAACGTTGTGCCGCAGATGATTTTGATAGTGTATCAGAGGGCTTAGCCTATGGTATGTTATTAGCAGTATATTTTAATGAACAAGATCTCTTTGATGATCTTTATGGTTATGTAAGTTTATATAAGAATAGTAGGGGTTTAATGGGTTGGCAAATTGATGCTCAAGGAAACATAGTTGGTTCTGGAGGTGCTAATGCAGCAACAGATGCTGATGAAGATATAGCTTTAGCTTTAATATTTGCAGATTCAGTTTGGGGTTCAAATGCTTCAGTTAATTATGAACAAGAAGCAAGAAATTTTCTTGATGCCCTTATGGCTTATTGTGTAGAGCCTGGTACTTATGTATTGAAGCCTGGGGATGTATGGGGTGGATCAAATGTAACAAATCCTTCATATTTTGCTCCAGCCTGGTATAAGGTATTTGCTGATTTTTCTGGCAATCAAGATTGGTTACGTGTAGTAGATAGTAGTTATGACATAGTAGAGAATGTTAAGAACTTTAATAGTGGTACTGGATTAGTTCCAGATTGGTGTCGAGCAGATGGAAGTCAGGCATCTGGAATGGGATATGATTTTTCATATGATGCTATTCGTTATCCCTGGAGAACAGCAATAGATTATTCTTGGTATGGTGATCAGCGTGCAAAAACAAATGTAGATTTAAGTAATCAGTTTTTCAATAATATTGGCGTTAATAACCTTAATGCTGTTTACACAATTACCGGACAACCTTCAGGTTCTCCTGCTAATGCAACATTTGTTTCTATGATTGCTGCAGGTAGTATGACTGGTTATAACATGAACTTCGCTCAAGACTTATTAGAACTAAATATTGCTACTAAAGATTCTGGACCACAATACAATTATTATGGTAATAGTTTAAGACTTCTATCATTACTATATATGAGTGGTAACTTCCCTAATTTATACGAATATGACGGTTCTGATCCAGATGACCCAGATGACCCAGATCCAGAAGTTATTTTAGGTGATGTAAATGGTGATGGTCTTGTTAATTCTATGGATTATACACTACTAAGCAGATATATCTTAAGTGAAATTACTGAATTTCCATGTGAAAACGGAGTAATTGCTGCTGATATAAATGAAGACTCTGTTGTAGATTCAAGAGACCTCTCATTATTAGGAAGAATTATTTTAGGTAATTAAACATTAATAACTAATTTTTAAAAATCCTTTAATCTTCGGGGATTTTCTTCCCCGAAGATTAAAGAAAAAAATCAGCTGTTAGATCTTTATGATAAAAGTTAGAAAGAAGGGTAATGAATTATGAATAAGAGAATTAAGATTTTTGTAGTTTGCATTATTATGTTTATAGTTTTAATACATTCAATTCCTGCTAATGCAGGAACATATAACTATGGTGAAGCCCTTCAAAAGGCTATTTTATTCTATGAATTTCAGAGGGCTGGAGAACTTCCTCAAGATGAGATACGAAATAATTGGCGAGGTGATTCTGTATTAAATGATGGTGCTGATGTAGGGCTTGATCTTTCAAAAGGGTGGTTTGATGCAGGAGACCATATGAAATTTAATTTTCCTATGGCATATACTGTAACTATGTTATCCTGGGCTGTATATGAATATCCTGAAGCTTTTGAAGAAAGTGGACAAATGGAATACATAAAAAGAGAAATCAAATGGGCAACAGATTATTTAATTAATTGTCATCCAGAACCGTTTGTATATTATTATCAAGTTGGCGATGGAATTGCTGATCATGCCTGGTGGGGACCGGCTGAAGCAGTTGAAGCTGAAATGACTGACCCAAATTCACCTATGCAGGCTAGACCAGCATATAAAGTTACATTAGATAGTCCTGGTTCTGCAGTGGTGGCAGAAACTGCAGCTGCCCTTTCTTCAGCTTCACTAATATTCGCAGATAGTGATCCTGATTATTCTGCTAAACTTTTAAGTCATGCAGAACAATTATTTGAATTTGCAGATATTACTAGAAGTGATGAAGGCTATACTGAAGCAGAAAATTTTTATAAATCTTGGAGCGGTTTTTATGATGAACTAACCTGGGCAGCAGCTTGGTTATATTTAGCGACAGAAGATCAATATTATTTAGATATGGCGGAATCATATGTTGAATATTGGGCAACTGAAGATCAATCAGATGTCATCAAGTATAGATGGGGACATTGTTGGGATGAAAAATTATATGGTGCTCAATTACTTCTAGCTAGAATTACTGAGGATGAATTCTATATCGAATGTATTGAAAGACATCTTGATTGGTGGACTACTGGTTATGATGATCATAGAATTACTTACAATCCAGATGGCTTACCTGCTCTTGATATTTGGGGTACTTTACGATATGCAACCACAACAGGTTTTCTAGCAGCAGTTTATGCTGACTGGGAAGGTGCTAATCATAACAGAGCACAAATTTGTATGGAATTTGCAAGAAACATGGCTAATATAGCGTTAGGTGATACAGGAAGAAGTTTTATGGTAGGCTTTGGGGAAAACCCACCTGTACGTTATCATCATAGGACAGCTCATGGTTCCTGGGGAGACAGTCAAACAGTTCCAGAATATCATAGACATATCCTTGTTGGTGCTTTAGTGGGTGGTCCTGATAGTAATGGTGAATATGAAGACAGAATAGATGATTATCAGAGAAATGAGGTAGCAATTGATTATAATGCTGGTTTTGTAGGATTGCTTGCTAGAATGTATAAAGAATACGGAGGAGATCCTATTGAAAACTTTAATGCTATAGAAGAAGTAACAGAAGATGAATTTTATGTAGAAGCAGCTATAAATACTAGTGGTGAATATTTTATTGAAATAAGATCTTTCTTATATAATAAATCTGCTTGGCCAGCTGTAGCAAGTGATAGATTATACTTTAAATACTTTATTGATCTTACTTCCTTCTTTAATGATGGTTATACTGTAAATGATTTAACTATAACTACAAATTATAACATGGGTTCAGAAGTGACAGGCCCGTATGTTTGGGATGAGGAAAACAATATATATTATGTATTAATTGATTATGCTGGTACATGGATATATCCAGGAGGACAATCAGCCCACAGAAAGGAAACCCAGTTTAGAATATCTGGGCCACGTGGTGTTCCATTTGATTATTTTGATGATTATTCATTCCAGGATATTAGTTCAACAGATGCTAATAATCCAGTTAAAACAGATAGAATTACCGTCTATGAGGAAGGCAGATTATTGTTTGGAGTAGAACCAGATGGTGGTGCTAAGAAACCAGAAATTATTTTAGGCGATATTGATGGTAATGGTATAGTTGATTCTATTGATCTTGTTTTATTAGGACGTTATATACTGACTATGATTGATGAACTTCCAAGTGAAGAAAGCTATATTGCAGCTGATTTAAATAAAGACTCTGTAATTGATGCTTTAGATTATGCTAAACTAGGTAGGTTAATATTAGATGAATAGTTATAAATTTTCTAGCAAAAAAGAGGAGGGGGTAAGAAGATGAAAAAATACAAAATATTTACTTTAATAATTTTATTGTTTTTAATTGCTTCTAGTATCAGTTTGGCAGCAGACTATAATTATGTAGATGCATTAGCTAAATCTATTCTTTTCTATGATGCGAATATGTGTGGTCCTGAAGCTGCGGATAATAGGTTTCAGTGGCGTGATGCTTGTCATATACATGATGGGCAAGATGTAGGTCTAGATTTAACAGGAGGTTTCCATGATGCAGGTGACCATATGAAATTTGGTTTACCTCAAGCATATTCTTCATCAGTACTTGCTTATACAATGTATCTTTATGAGGATACTTTAAAGGATAAAGGACAGTATGATTATTTATATAGGATAGTAAAACATTTTACTGATTATTATATTAGATCACATCCTGATCCAAATACATTTTATTATCAGGTGTCAGATGGAAATATTGATCATGCTTACTGGGGTCCACCTGAATTGCAAAAAGGTGAAAGACCTACATATGCAGCTATTACTCCCTCAACTCCTGCTTCTGGAGTTGCTGGACAAACAGCAGCATCATTAGCTTTAATGTACTTAAACTCAAAGGATTCTGATCCTGAGTATGCAGCAATAGCTTTAGAAAATGCAAAGTCAATTTATAATTTAGGTAAAAATCATCTAGGAACTGGTGGTGGACAATCATTCTATGTTCATGGACCATACTGGGATGAATTAGCTTGGGCTGGTATATGGCTATATAATGCAACTGGCGATAATCAATATTTAGAGGATGTGGATTTCTTTATTAGATCACATTTACCACATGGAGCAGCTGGTTATGTAAATCGCTGGACACTATGTTGGGATGATGTTTGGGCAGTGGTCTTCATGGAAATGTACAGAATTACAGGAGAAAGTGTCTATCGTGATGCAATAGAGGCTAATCTAAACTATTGGATGAATGAGATCCAAACAACCCCTGGTGGTTTGAGTTATCTAACTGAATGGGGTGTGAATAGATATGCAGCTGCACAAGCTTTTCTGGCTTTGATTTATTATGATATGACTAACAATGGTGCTTATAGAGACTATGCTAAATCTCAGATAGACTATATGCTTGGTTCAAATCCTAGAAATAGTTCTTATGTAGTTGGATTTGGAGAAAATTATCCTCAATTCCCTCATCACAGGGGTTCAAGTGGAAGATTAGAGGGACCACCTGCCGATGAAAAGAAAGAGATGCCACAACGACATATTCTTTATGGTGCATTAGTTGGTGGACCTCAAGCTGATGATTCATATATTGATGATATAGATGATTATAGGTTTACAGAGGTAGCTATAGATTATAATGCAGGCTTTGTTGGAGCTATGGCAGGAATAGCTAAACATTTTGGTCAGGGACAGCTTCCAGAGCCTATTCCTCAAGAACCAGAAGTAGAAGAGATTTATGTAGAAGCATCAATTGGGACTCAAAGTGGAACTGAAATTGGATTAAGTTTTTATCTAGTGAATGAATCAATTCATCCACCGAGATATGAAGATAAATTATCATTTAGATACTTTATGGATTTGACTAGTATATATAATAGTGGTTATTCAGCTAATGATGTATCTACTAGAATAGATTATGACGAAAATGGAGCAAGTGTTTCCCCAGTAAGGGAATGGGATAGGGATAATCATATCTACTATGTAGAAATAGACTATCATGGTGTAGATTTGTATGGCCCTTCAGAACTACAATTATTTATTACATCTTATAGTACTTCAGCTTTAAATGCACAAGATGATCCATCCAGGGAAGGTTTAAGCTCAAGTCTTTCTAAAAGCGAATTTATTCCGGTTTATCGTGATGGAGAGAAAATCTATGGGCTAGAACCTGGAGAAGATAATGGTCATGAAGAACTAAAATATGGGGATTTAAATGGTGATAATCGAATCGACTCTCTTGATTATATGTTATTGGCAAGATATGTACTTAGTGAAATAAGTGAATTTCCAGTAGGAAACACTGATCTAGCAGACTTAAATCAAGATGGTGTAATAGACTCTCGAGATCTTATGATTCTAGGAAGATATTTAATGACTATGATTGATGAATTACCATATCAACAATAATTAATCATATTTATTTAATGATCTTTTCTCTTACCGGATCATAAGGGGGTGATTAAAGCTTTAATCATAAATGTCCTAAACGACATTATTGCTAATGTTATTTAACATTTTAAAGAAGAAAATCCTATAAAGGAGGTGAGTAAAAAGGAAAGATTGGTTAGTGTATTGTTGTCGGTTAGAAGTAAAAAGTAAAAATTACAAGGAGGAAGAGTAAATGCTAAGAAAGTCAAGTAGTTTGTTTGTTTTAGTAATCTTATTTGTTGCATTAGTTGTTCTTGGTTCATCAGTTGCAGCTGATGAAATAATACTAGAGGAATTCCCCCCAGGACAGCTATTAAAAAGAACAACCTTTGAAGATGGTGCAGGTCTCCCATGGCATGTTTGTGAGAATCCACCTGCAGAAATGGATTTTAGGTTTGAAGATAATGCCTATGTTATAGACATTATTGATCCAAATGGTGCCGATGGTGAAATATGGGATCTTCAGTTCCGTCATAGAGATCTTTTTCTTACTGCAGGACACACATATGAGGTATCATTTACAGTAGAAGCAGATAGATCCATAGAGATTTATCCTAAAATTGGTGACCAAAATGACCCTTATTTTGAAGATTGGAATCCTAATCAAAGTTGGCAAAGAATAAATCTTCAAGCAAATCAGGTTTATACTCATAATGAAACATTTACAGCTACCAGGACTGCTGATGTTTTAGAATTTGCATTTCATTTAGCTAATGCACCAGCAGGGACTACAATTAAATTTCATGAAATAAGCTTATATAGTCCACAGTTCCCTGGTCATCCACCAGTAACAAGGCCAGCTTATAGGGATATTCGTGTAAATCAATTAGGATATTTCCCTAATAGACGTAAAAGAGCTACTTTGAATGTTAGACAAAACCAGGCTAATACGCCTGTTAATTGGTGGTTAGAAGACAGCTCTGGAAGAGAAGTTGCTAGTGGTAGAACTCAGCCATTTGGCTTTGATCAAGACTCAGAAGATTATGTTCACATAATTGATTTTACTGATTTTGACGTAGAAGGAAGAGGCTATATGTTATACGCAGATAGCCAGCCAGTACATGGTAGTGAATCACGTGTACAAAGTTATCCATTTGATATTGCTACAGACATGTATTCTCAAATGCCATTTGATTCATTAAAATACTTCTACTACAACAGAAGTGGTATTCCAATTGAAATGCCATATGCAGAAGATCCACTATACGTGCGTCCTGCAGGTCATTATCCTGATATTATGACCACCAGTACAATAGAATCTGGTGATTGGGTATATAATGTAAACTTAACAATAGATGCTACAGGTGGCTGGTATGATGCTGGTGACCATGGTAAATATGTTGTTAATGGTGGTATTAGTGTTTGGACACTTATGAATATGTATGAGCGCCTTCTATACACAGATAATGATGCAAGTGTATATGGTGACAACACTCTTAATATTCCAGAAAGTGGAGATGGCGTACCTGATTTATTAAATGAAACTCGTTGGAAAATGGAATGTTTATTGCATATGCAGGTTCCACAAGGATATGAGCGTGCAGGTATGGCTTTCCATAAAGGGCATGATGATGCTTGGACAGGTTTAGCTATATATCCACATGAGGCACAAGATTTAAGAGAACGTATCCTTAAGCCACCTACAACTGCTGCTACATTAAACCTTGCTGCAACAGCGGCTCAAGCTTCAAGATTATGGGAAGACTATGACCCAGCTTTTGCAAATGAATTATTAGTAGCTGCTGAAAGAGCATGGCAGGGAGCACAAGAAAATCCTGCAATTTTTGCTCCACTTGGTGAAGCTATAGGTGGTGGCCCTTATGGAGATAACTATGTAGATGATGAATTCTACTGGGCAGCTGCAGAATTGTTTATTACAACAGGTAAAGCTGAATATAGAAACTATATCGAAGGTTCTAAATACTTCCTTGAAGTACCAAACTATTTAGATAGAGGAGAAGAAGTAGCTACTATTGGTGAATTTAACTGGGGTAATGTACATTCACTAGGTACACTAAGTTTAGCACTTGTTCCTAATGACCTTACAGAAAATCAAATTCAAGAAGCTAGAGCTAGTATTATTGCTGCTGCTGATTATTCTATAGGGGTACAAGAAGAACAAGGCTATGGTCCTCTAATTAAACAAAGTCCAATAGTATTAGATGATCTTAATATTGAAGGATATCCATGGGGGTCAAACTCCTTTATCTTGAACTCAGCAATTGTTCAAGGTTATGCATATGATTATACTGGTAATGCAAAATATATAGATGCAATGATTGAAGCTATGGATTATATTCTAGGACGTAACCCATTAGAAATTGCTTATGTTACTAGATATGGTAGCTATTATGCTGAGAATCCACATCACCGTGTATATTCTCATCAGATAGATGAAAGCTTCCCACCAGCTCCAGCAGGTATTGCTGTAGGTGGACCTAACTCTGGTCTTCAAGATCCATGGGTTAGAGGTTCTGGCTGGGGTCCTGGCGGTATGGCTCCTCAAAAGTCATATATGGATCATATCGAATCCTGGTCAACAAACGAGTGTACCATTAACTGGAATGCTCCACTTGCTTGGGTAAGTTCATATCTAGATCTTAATGGTGATGGCGATACACCTCCACCTCCTCCAGAAAATGATGGGGACTTAAACGGTGATGGACAAGTAAATTCACTAGATATGACATTACTACAAAGGTATATTCTTACAATAATAGATGATAGTGATATTGTAGGCGATCCTGATATAAATGGTGATGGAGTAGTAAACTCATTAGACGTAATCGCACTAAGAAATATTATTTATAACCAATAGTTACTAAGCTAAGATAATAATCAAGTATATCTCCAGGAGAGTATATCCTGGAGATATACTCTAAATTACTAATAGTTTAATTACTTAAAATTTTGTGCATATTTAATTTACTTTTAATTGTTTATTTTATTGATTTATACCCAAACTTATCCCTTTAAGCTAAAATATCTAAATTAATGAGATATTTTAAAGGAGGAGAACCATGAAAAGAACTAATTTAAGTTTACTAATAGTAATAAGCTTATTTTTAGTATTTAGTGTTTCAGTAATGGCTGTAACTTTTGGTGATGTTAATGAAGATGGTGTGATTGATTCAAGAGATTATGTTCTTTTGACCAGATATATTATGGATATACCTGTAGATATAAATGTAGCTGCTGCTAGACTTAATGGAGATACTTATGTGAGTTCTCTAGATGCTACTTTATTAGGTAGATATCTATTAGATATGATTGATTCTTTCCCTGCTGAAGACAATGCTGTAAGTGCAGATGGTTTTTATGTGGAAGATAGTAAAATCTATGATGCTAATGGCAATGAATTTATTATGAGAGGTTTAAGTTTTCCTCATACCTGGTTTGATTGGCATCAGGACGTACCTGAAGCAGCATTAGAAGCTATAGCGGGGCTTGGTGTGAATAGTGTTAGAGTTGTACTTAGTAATGGTGCACACGCTGGAGCTTGGGGAAGAGATTCTGCTGAATCAGTAGCTAATATTATAGAGGTTTCTAAAGCAAATAATATGATTCCTATTCTTGAAATTCATGATTGTACAGGATATGGAGAAGATAATGATGCTGCTCATATAAGTACTGCTGTAGATTATTGGATTGACATAGCAGATGTACTTAAAGGACAGGAAGAATATGTAATAATAAATATAGCCAATGAACCATTTGGTAATAATGTAGCAGCAGATGATTATGTTAATGATCATATTGAAGCAATTCAAAGATTAAGAGAAAATGGTTTTAAACATGCTTTAATGATAGATGCAGCTAATTGGGGACAAGATTGGGAAAGAATTATGTTGAATAGAGCACCTGAAATATTTGCAGCAGATCCTGATGAAAACACAATATTTAGTATCCATATGTATCAAGTTTATAGTTCGCCTTGGGATGTGGATAATTATTTAGATGAATTTGCTCAACATAATTTGCCATTAGTCATTGGTGAATTTGGACATGCACATTATGGTGAAAATGTTGCCCATGAGAGAATAATGGAAAGAGCTCAGCAGGATGGACTTGGTTATATTGGATGGTCCTGGTATGGAAATAATTCGCCTGTTGAAGATCTTGACATGAGTTATGACTGGCTTGGCGAAAATTTAACACCATGGGGAGAAGAATTCTTCTTTGGTCCAAATGGAATACAAGAGACATCAGAAATTTGTACTATTTTTACTCAATAGTATAAAAAGTTTTTAAAGCCCACTATCAAAAGTTATTATTTTAGTGGGTTTTAAATACTATCTTTTCCTCTAATTTAATTATATTTACTAGTATATTTACTTTTAAATGTTAAATTTATATCCGAATTAGTATATTTTTTAAAAAAATGAGGAAGGTGATTGTAATGCTGACAAAGTTAAAAATAGTTTTTTGTTTAATTTTATTTTCATTTTTAATAATAAATAATGTTGTAACTGCTGAGGAGAACATAAATGAGTGGCCTGAATTAAGAACTAGATATGAAAATTTTCTTGAAGAACAGAGCAGAGAAAGTTTAGAAAGTTTATATTACTATTTATTAGAAGAAAAATTTGATCGAAATAGTGAGATATTAGATCGCAAACCACTTCCAGACTTTATAACAAGTGAGAATCTCAATGCTTTTGATCCTTTTGCAGAAAAAGGTGATTTAACGGCATTAAGAGTCTTGTTTAGACTTAAGTTTTTTTATGAAGAAGGTGAATTTTCCAGGATAAACTCTATTATAGCTTCTTCCATAACTACTAATCCTGAAAATTTTTTGACAGTTTTAGAAGAAAACTTAGGTTATGACCATTCATTGACTGTATATATAGATGCTTTAGGAGAAGATTATTACGCTCAACCAAAAAAACAGGCAGAAGCTTTATTAGATAGATATATAGCAATAAAGAATGTTGATATTAATGAAGAAAATAGTTTTACTGTTTTTACAAAGGAATTTTGTCTATATTATTTGAGTGCCAGGATTGCTGGTATCCATCAAAAGTACTTTTATCTAGGTGTAGATTATGAGTTAGTAGAAATGTATATATAGTAAATCTATGTTTTTATCTTTTATTTTCCATCATAGCTAATAGCCATAATATGTTTTTTACGTAGAGAGATTTGCATATTGTTTTAATAGTATAAATAATTTAAAAATAAAGAAGGGGTGTAAAATGTATGAGAAAAACAAGTAAAATATTTGTAAGTATTTTTCTGTTGGTATTTATAACTACGATAGTTTGTGCAGCAATGCCTGGAGATTTAAATTCAGATGGGCTTATTGATTCACGTGATTATATGTTGATGACTCAGCATATCTTAGGTCAGATAGAAGTACCTTTAGAGCTTGCTGACTTAAATGGAGATGGGCTTATTAATTCTCTTGATGCTTCTTTATTAGGGCAGTATATACTGACTATTATTGACGAATTTCCCATTGATAAAGAAGATCCAATACCAGAAGATCCTCCTCCAGGAGCTTTATTTGCCTCTGTTGATCAATCAGTAAGGCATCAAAATATTGAGGGTTTTGGGGCTTCTATAGCTTGGTATAATAACTGGTTGCCACCTCATCCAAATAAGGAAGATATATATGATCTGATTTTTGCTGAATTAGGAATTAATATTCTAAGATTAAATAATTGGTATTCTGTATATGAAGGTAGTGAGGAATTTGATCCTGACACACAAGAAATAGTAGAAGCAGCAAATGAGTCTTTAGGAGAACCGATAACAATTTTTATGAGTTCCTGGAGTCCACCAGACTATTTAAAAAGTAATAATGATGTTGCAGGGGGTACACTTAAAAGAGAGAATGGACAATTTGTCTATGACCAGTTTGCTAATTTTTGGTATGATTCTTTAAGAGCATACGAAGAAGTAGGTATAGTTCCTAAATATATTAGTATACAAAATGAACCAGATATAGCTACAAGTTATGAATCTTGTTTGTTTGATCCTCATGAAGGAACAAATGCTTCATATGCTCGTGCCTTAGATGCAGTTTATAATAGGTTGCATTCATCTATGCAAAACCCACCACTAATAGTTGGTCCAGAAGTATTAGGAATTGGTTATAATAATCTCCAGAACTATACCAATACCATGGATTTAAATCAAATTGATGCATTAGGATTCCATTTGTATCATGGTGGAGATGAGAATAATCCTGATACTTTCAATCAAGAACTTGCAAGGATCAGTAATGAGTTTGACGACTTCTTAAAATATCAAACTGAGTATTACAGAGGTAGCCCTTTTAATACTGCCTGGATTATGCACAATACTCTTACTGTAGGGAATGTAAATATGTATCTGTTCTGGGATCTTATCTGGGGTACTTATGATGATAATGCTTTAGTAGTTTTAGAACATTCATGGGAAGAAGAACCATGGGAGACTGAAGAAGGTTATATAGTTACAGATCATTATTATGCCTTCAAACATTTTTCAGCATATATTGATGAAAATTATACAAGAATTGATGCTTCTGTAGAATCAAATGATATAAAAATTTCTGCATATATTTGTCCTGATGATAGTTCTATAACAGTAGTTTTATTGAACACATCATATAATTCAGAAATTGTAGCCTTAGATTTGAATGACTTTAATTATAGAAATTCAGATGTTTATAGAACATATGGAGATGACGAAAAAACAGCATATATAGGTAGTCTAGGTGCAGGTTATTCTGTTGAAATGCCTGGACGATCTATAGCTACAGTTGTGATTAATAGATAAATTTTTAAAACTGGAAACTGTATTTACTTAACTTACTTATTTTGTATTTTTACAACTTTCGGAGTTAGATTATATAATCTAACTTCGAAAGCTAAGTTATTTTAAAATAGATATTTAGAGAGGGGAGGATAAATTTGAAAAGAGTATTTTGTTTTTTTATCCTTACATTACTTATATTTCTATCTACAAGTACTAGCTTTTCATCAGATTTTGATTATGCAAGAGCCTTAAGATATTCAATTTATTTTTTTGATGCAAATAAATGTGGTCATGATGTCTGTGAGGATAATGTTTTTGATTGGAGAGGGCCTTGTCATTTAGACGATGGGCATGATGTAGATGTTGATTTAACTGGTGGCTTTCATGATGCAGGTGATCATGTTAAGTTTGGATTACCTCAAGCATATACAGCCAGTATCCTTGGGTGGGCATATTATAAATATAGTAATGTTTTTGAAGAAACAGGAGTTCAAGAGAAATTTTTATCTACCCTTAAATACTTTACAGATTATATGTTGAAATGTCATCCTGAACCAGATGTTTTTTATTATCAGGTAGGTGATGGAGCAGTTGATCATACTTATTGGGGTGCTCCTGAAGAACAAACAGGAGAAAGACCTACCTTGCATTATGCGGATTTAAGTAATACTGCTTCTGATGTATTAGGACAAACTTCAGCGGCATTAACACTAATGTATCTAAATTATAAGGATATTGATGCTGATTATGCACAGGAATGTCTAGAAGCAGCTAAAAACTTATATCAAATGGGAATCGATAGACCAGGATATAACGAAGTTTCTGCATATTATAGATCATCTAGTTTTTATGACGATTTAGCTTGGGCAGCAAGCTGGTTATATTTAGTAGAAGGGGATCCTCAGTACTTAGAAGATGCAGAAGAATTTGTAGTACAGCCTAATCAATTAGGTGACAATATGTTAGAACATAGGTGGACGATGTGTTGGGACGATATGTATTTACCTGCAATGTTTAAATTATATCAAATAACCAATAAAGATATATATAAAGATGCACTAGAGTATAATCTGGATTATTGGTTGTATTCCTTAGAAACTACTCCAGGTGGATTAAAATATTTAAGTAATTGGGGTGTATTAAGGTATGTATCAGCCGCTTCTATGTTAGCACTTATGTATTATGAAGAAACTGATGATGAAGCATTAAAAGAGTTTGCTCATTCTCAGATTGATTATATATTAGGTGATAACCCTGAAGATATGTCTTATCTAATTGGCTATGGTGAGAGATGGCCTAAACATCCCCACCATAGAGCAGCAAATGGATATACATATGCAGATGGTGATAATCAGAAAGAAGCTATACATGTACTGTTAGGTGCACTTGTTGGTGGTCCAGACTTAGAAGATAATTATATAGATGATGTGAATCAATATCAATATACAGAAGTTGCTATTGATTATAATGCAGGATTTGTAGGGGCAGTTGCTGGTCTAATTAATGCTTTAGAAAATGGTTCTGAAAAAGATATAATTTTAGGGGATGTTAATGGAGATCAGACAGTAAATTCTCTTGATTATACTTTGCTTGGAAGATATCTTTTAGGTGAAGAAATTGATATAGTTTTAGAAGCTGCAGATCTAAATCAAGATGGAGAGATAAACTCCTTAGATATTGCTAAGTTAGGACGAATTTTATTAGGCAATTAAGATATTTATAATAAGTTTTAAAATCTTGTGTTGTTATTAATTAAAAATTTAAGGGAGTAAGAAAATGAAAAGAAAATATTTATTAATATTAAGTTTAATTATAATCTTTACATTATCAATTTTACCCCAAATTATTGCAGCAGAAAATGATGGTAACTGGTTTTATGTAGAAGGGAATAATATTGTAGATAGCTATGGTAATAAAGTATGGTTAACTGGTGCTAATTGGTTTGGATTTAACTGTAGAGAAAGAATGCTCTTAGATTCGTATCACAGTGATATTATCGCTGTAATGGAAAAAGTAGCCGACAAAGGTATTAATGTAGTTAGATTACCTATATCAACAGAGTTATTATATTCCTGGAGCCAAGGTGAATATCCTCCATCTGTAGATACCAGTTATAATAACCCAGATTTAGAAGGTTTAAATAGTTTTGAGTTATTTAATTTTATGTTGGAGAACTTTAGAAGATTGGGAATGAAAGTTATTTTATGTGTACACAGTGCTGAATCAGATAATATGGGGCATGTTTATCCACTATGGTTTAAAGGAGACATAACAGAAGAAGTATTTAAATCCTCCTGGGTTTGGGTGGCTAATGAATATAAAGATGATGATACAATTATAGGATTTGACCTAAAAAATGAACCTCACACAAATACTGGTAGTATTAAAAGAATTTCAGAAAGTGCAATCTGGGATGATTCTGATAGACCAACTAACTGGAAAAGAGCAGCAGAAGAAACTGCATTAAAAGTCTTGGAGGTTCACCCAAATGCACTAATATTTATTGAAGGTATAGAAATGTATCCAAAAGATGGAATTTGGGATGAAGAAGAAATAAATACATGTCCCTGGACAGGAAATGATGATTACTATTTCAATTGGTGGGGCGGTAATTTAAGAGGAGTTAGAGACTATCCAATTGATCTAGGAGAATTTCAGAATAAACTTGTTTATTCACCACATGATTATGGCCCTATAGTATATGAACAACCTTGGTTTAGAGATGAGTTTGTTAGCGCAGATGATGAACGAGCAAAAGAAATACTGTATGAGGAATGTTGGGGCGATAATTGGGCCTTTATAATGGAAGAAGAAATTTCCCCATTACTACTTGGTGAATGGGGCGGGATGACAGAAGGAGACCATGTATTACTTGATTTGAATAAAAAATATTTAAGGTCTATTAGAGACTATATTATAGAAAATAAATATCTACTTCACCATACTTTCTGGTGTATAAATGTAGATTCTATGGATACTGGTGGATTATTGACTCGTGGTGAAGGTAGTGAATTCCCAGGAGGTAGAGACCTTAAGTGGGACGATTATAAATATGATAATTATTTATTACCTGTCTTATGGACTAATGATGAAGGAAAGTTTATTGGTCTAGATCGAGAAATACCGCTAGGAAATAATGGAATTACTTTAGCAGATCATTATGGAGATAACGATATTGAAATTATATTAGGTGATGTTAACGGCGATCAGGCAGTAAATTCTCTTGATTACACTTTACTTAGTAGATATGTTTTAGGAGAAGACATAGATTTAGTTTTAGAAGCAGCTGATATAAATCAAGATGGTGTAATTAATTCACTTGATGTTTCTGTGTTAGGACGGATTTTGCTAGGTAATTAAGCAAGTATTGTTTTAAAAAGTTAATTATATGGCTTTTCTCCATATACTTAGTATAAAAAGCTCTATATTATGCAAATCACGCCTTCGATGGGCTAATGACAATTGCTAGCCGGAGATGGAGACTAGCTATTAATTAAGATTCATATTAGATTAAATTAAAGGAGTGTTTTAAAATGAAAAGGAAATTTCTCTTAGTGTTAATGTTTTGTGTATTTATCTTGCTGTTTACTACGATTACATCGTTAGCAGCAAATGATGAAGATTTGTCTTGGCTAACTGTAGTGGATGGTACTAGAATTGTTAACCAGGAAGGACATGAAGTCTGGCTAACAGGTACAAATTGGTTTGGATTTAATACTGGCTCAAATATGTATGATGGTCTCTGGGGTGCTAATATGGAAGAAGCCATCAAGGGAATGGCTAACCGTGGAATTAACCTTTTAAGAGTACCTGTTTCCACAGAAATTGTATATAGTTGGTCTCAAGGTATTTATCCTGAACCAAGTAGCCTTAATGATTTCGTTAATCCAGAATTAGATGGATTAAATAGTTTTGAAATATTTGATAAGTCTGTTCAACTTCTTAATAAGTATGGTATGAAGATGATGCCTACTATTCATAGTCCAACATCACATGCAATGGGACATCTGTATCCTCTCTGGTATGAAGATGAATTTACTACAGAAGTATGGATATCTTCTTTAGAATGGCTTGTGGAACAATATAGGTATGACGATACAATAATTGCTATTGATATTAATAATGAACCACATGGTAGTCCCATGGATGATTTATTTGCCAAATGGGATGGATCAACAGATGAAAACAATTGGAAATATGCTGCTGAAAGATGTGGAGAAAGGTTATTAGCAATTAACCCTAATCTATTAATTGTAGTTGAAGGTGTCTATGCCTATCCAAGAGAAGGTTATGATTATACCGCAGTTGATGTATGGGGTGAAGAAAGTTTTTATCATTGGACATGGTGGGGAGGAAATTTAAGAGGTGTAAAAGATTATCCTGTTGATCTTGGTCAACATCAAAGCCAGTTAGTATATTCACCTCATGATTATGGTCCTTTAGTTCATGACCAACCCTGGTTCTATGATGGTTTTAACGAAGAAACCTTATATGATGATGTATGGAGAGATAATTGGTTTTATATCATGGAAGACAATATTGCCCCTCTACTTATAGGAGAATGGGGCGGATTCATGGATGGAGGTCGCAATGAAAAATGGATGGCTCATTTACGCGACTTTATCGTAGAACATAGAATCCATCATACTTTTTGGTGTTATAATGCTAACTCTGGAGATACTGGTGGTTTGGTAATGCATGACTTTATTACCTGGGAAGAAGATAAATATGAATTATTAAAGCCAGCACTGTGGCAAGATGACCAAGGTAGGTTTGTTGGTCTTGACCGACATACACCTCTTGGAGAAAACGGCAGCAATGTAACCGAGTATTATGGTGGTGAAATTGGTAATGGCGACAATGGTAATAATGGTGATAACGGAGATAATGGAGATACACTAGTTAAGGGAGATCTGAATAATGATGGAAAAATTGATTCACTAGATTATAATCTAATGAGCCAATATGTACTATCAAGAATTGATACTTTCCCTGTAGATGACGATTTAGCAGTTGGAGATTTAAATGGAGATTCAGTAATTAACACATTAGATCAAGTTTTATTAGGACGTTATATCTTAGGCGAGATAAGCGAGTTTTAAATTTAATGTTGTATTCTTTTAGAGAATAGGTATATAACTTCCTCCAAAATAAGAGGAGATTATATTTTGGAGGAAGTTAATAATTACTGTTTTTAAATATAAAGTGAGTTCTTAGTTTTCCTTACTGGAATACTTGATTATAAACGCAACAATGATTCCAGTATTACCATATTCGATTAGGCCTCAAGAATGACCTAAAAAACAGGCCTTGGCAGTTAGCTATCGGATAAATTGTATTAGATAAATTATATGTCTAATAAAGAGAAATTTCCTTTTATATCTGTGTAATATTTATATTCCCGAAACCGGTTTTTTGCACTTGCAAGTATAGAGATAATTAAAAATCATATGTCAGTATTTAACAGATGTAGTAGTATTGCTAAATCTTTGTATCGGAAACCGGTTTTATACAATAGATTCAGTTCTCTTAAGTCCCCTGTTAGCTTTAGAAGATTTATAAAAAATCATTTTGCTAAGGAGGTGAGAGCAAAAATATTAAAATGGAGGTGGTGTTTAAGAGCCAGGCTTTTCATAGATTATATTTTTTAGTTTTATTCTATAGCTTTAAAAAGTTTGCTTAAAATATTATTGTTTTTAAAGTGATATGTATAAAAT
This sequence comes from Halanaerobiaceae bacterium ANBcell28, assembly GCA_037623315.1. GTDB lineage: Bacteria > Bacillota > Halanaerobiia > Halanaerobiales > DTU029 > JBBJJH01. The sequence continues at coordinate 72,960 of JBBJJH010000014.1, read as the reverse complement.
TATTTAAGGAGGAGAGAGTATGTTAAATAAACTAAAAGTTAATAAAGCTTTATTTACTTCTGTGTTAATTTTAATGTTTATTTTGTTTGCATTACCATTAATGGCTTCTGAAAACTTAATTACTAACCCAGGTTTTGAAACAGGTGAATTAGGTGATTGGTTTCCTTATGGGGATGATTGCTCTGTAACCGTTGTTTCTACAGAAGCACGTAGTGGAGATTACTCCGCTTATGTAACTGGGAGATTAGAGGAATATGAAGGTGTTGCCCAGGAGTTACTTGATCTTGTTTCTTCTGGAAAATATTATTATGTTTCTGCCTGGGTTAAAGTAGAAGGTTCACAATCAGTTGAGTCAATTATAACTGTTAGAAGAACAGATTCAGTTGATACACATTTTGAAAGAGTTACAGAAAGTACAGTTCGGCCAGGTCAATGGCAGCAGCTTTCTGGTGTTTATCAAGTCACTGGTAATAATCTAAGTGAAGTAATACTCTATATTGAAGGGCCACCACCAGGTGTGAGTTTTTATGTAGACGATGTTTCAGTTGTAGAACTAGAAGGCGCAGAAAACTGGGAAGCAGAAGCTAATGCAAGAATTGAAGAACTGCGTAAAAGAGATGTTCAAGTTAGAGTAGTTGATCAAAACAACAATCCAGTACCAGGGGCTTATGTTGATGTTAGTCAAGTAAGTAAATCATATCCTTTTGGTTCTGCCTTAAGTATAGATTCATTCCATAATCCACAGTATACCGATTTCTTTAAAGAAAACTTCAACTGGGCAGTATTTGAAAACGCTGCTAAGTGGTATCATACTGAACCAAGTCGCGGTAATTATAATTATCGAGATTCTGATATGATGTATGAATGGTGTGAAGAAAATGATATAAAAGTAAGGGGACACTGTGTTTTTTGGGCAGTAGATCAGTATGTACAACATTGGGTACAAAACTTAAGTGATCAGGAACTAAGGCAGGAAGTAGATAAGAGATTAGAAGATATTGTTCCAAGATATAGAGGTAAATTTTTACATTGGGATGTAAATAATGAGATGCTACATGGAGACTTTTATGCTAGAAGACTTGGCGAAGATATTAGGACATATATGTTCCAAAGAACTAAAGAATTGGATCCAGATGCAAAATTATTTATAAATGATTATAATGTAATCTCCTATTCATCAACAGATGCTTATGCTGCACAGATACAGGATTTATTAGATCAAGGAGCACCAATTGAAGGTATTGGAGCTCAGGGACACTTTGGTGAAACTGTAGATCCAATTGAAGTAAAATCTAGATTAGATAGGCTAGCTGAATTTGGTTTACCAATTTGGATTTCAGAATATGATTCAACTACTCCAGATGAGTACCAAAGAGCTGATAATTTAGAGACTTTATATCGTCTCGCATACAGTCATCCAGCTGTTGAAGGCATAATGATGTGGGGATTCTGGGCTAGTGATCATTGGAGAGGTCAAGATGCTGCTATAGTTAATCACGATTGGTCTCTAAATGAAGCTGGTAGAAGATATCAACAATTAATGGACGAGTGGGAGACCCATGAATCAGGTTATACGAATAACGCTGGTAGTTATAATTTTAGAGGTTTCCATGGTAATTATGATATTACTGTTAATGTTCCTGGTCAAGATACTATTGTTAGGAATATAGATGTGGAAGAAGGTTCTGGAACTGTTAACCTTATAATTAATGTAGATGGTGGAGGTGTTCCGGGTATGATTGGAGATTTAAATGGTGATGGTGTGATTAATTCTCTTGACTATACTATATTAGGAAGATATTTGCTTGATGAAATTTCTGAATTTCCTGTAGCAAATGGTGAGGTCTTAGCAGATATTAATGGGGATGGAGTTATAGATTCTCGAGACCTTGTACTTTTAGGAAGGTATGTAGTAGGTATGATTGATGAATTCTAGTAATTAGTCTTTAGCCTCTGTTCAATTATTAATGATATTATCTTGACTATTTTAATAGTTAGATTTTATGCTTTGATAGTTGTTCAGAGGTTTATTAATTATACTTAGGTATAGAGTTCTTTGCAATTTAAGGAGGTAGAGAGAAATATGCTGAGATTAAAAAAATATTTGTTTACATTTTTTCTAGTTTTACCTTTAGTTTTTATTTTTGTTCAGCCTATTATAGCTTCAGAATTGCTTTTTAATTATGCAGAGGCTTTACAATTATCGCTACATTTCTTTGATGCAAATCGATGTGGTCCAGTAAGTAGTGAGAGCAGGTTAGAATGGAGAGGGGATTGTCATGTAAAGGATATGTATCGAAGTTATGAGGATTTAAGTTTGCCAATCTCCTATATTATGGATAATATAGAAGTGTTTGATCCTGATAATTCAGGATATATTGACGTAAGTGGTGGTTTTCATGATGCAGGTGATCATATGAAGTTTGGCTTGCCACAATCATATACAGCATCTACTATAGGGTGGGCTTATTATGAATTTAAAGAAGCCTTTCAGGAAACAGGTACAGAAGAACATATGTTAGAGATACTAAAGCATTTTAATGACTATTTTTTACGATCTACTTTTAGAGATGAAAATGGAGACGTTATTGCTTTTGTTTATATGGTAGGGGAAGGTACTATTGATCATAACTATTGGGGACCTCCAGAGCTACAAGCAAATTCAGAGCATAATGATAGGCCAGTTGAGGTAGCTTATCCAGAATCACCGGCAAGTGATCAGGCTGCTGGAGCTGCGGCAGCATTGACTTTAATGTATTTAAATTATCAAGATATTGATCCAGTTTATGCAGAAAAATGTCTTGATACAGCTATTGCTTTGTATGAATTTGCCAGGGAGTATCGGGGATTAGGTAGATCTGGTGGTTTTTATTCTTCTAGCAATGATAACGATGAAATGTCCTGGGCAGCTGTTTGGTTATATATAGCTACAGGTGAATTGGAATATATTGATCATATCATGGCAGTGGATAGCAGCAATCGGTACACAGGTTATGTTTCTGCTATTATAGATACTACAGAAAATAGTTGGCAAAATATTTGGACACATTGTTGGGATACAGTATGGGGTGGCGTCTTTATGAAACTGGCAAACTTATTTCCTGATAATGAGCTATACGATTATTTGGCACGTTGGAATTTAGAGTATTGGTCTGGTGGTCAGGTACCACATGAAGATCCTGCTGACACAAATTATTTAGAGCCCACTCCAGCAGGTTTTGGAGTAATAAGCACCTGGGGATCTGCTCGTTATAATGCTACAGCACAGTTTTTGGCTATGGTATATCAGAAATATAATCCTGAAAGAACTGATATTACTGACTGGGCAAAAAGTCAAATGGAGTATTTGATGGGTGATAACCCTATGGGTTATTCATATATAGTTGGCTATAGTGATGAATATGTACAACACCCTCATCATAGGGCTGCTCATGGTTCTTTGACCAATAGTATGGAAGATCCTCCAGAGCATCGGCATACCCTTTGGGGAGCATTAGTAGGTGGCCCAGGGCCTGATGATGAACACGTTGATAGTACAATTGATTATATATATAATGAAGTTGCAATCGATTATAATGCGGGATTTGTAGGTGCGTTGGCAGGCTTATATTTACTATATGGTGAAGGTGATAAACCTATTGAGAACTTTCCACCAGCAGTACCAGAAGTTGAAGAATTTTATACAGAAGCTCGACTGGAACAGGAAAACAACGAACGGACTCAAATAACTATTACTTTAAATAATGATACAGTGTACCCACCAAGAATTGAAGATAGTCTAAGTCTTAGGTATTATTTTGATATCTCCGAGCTTATTGATGCCGGACAAACTATCGATGATATTTCCTATGATATATATTATGATGAAAATGAAGCACTATACGATGGTAGTGTTCAAACTAGTGGTCCTTTTCATTGGGATGGTAGTGTCTATTATGTAGAAATTGCCTGGTCAGAATATCAAATTCATGGAAAAAGAGAAGTACATCTTGCTTTGATGGCAGGTTTGGATTCAAAATGGGAAGCTAACTGGGATCCAAGCAATGACTTTAGTAGAGAAGGAATTACTGAGGTGGACAGTAGGACGCCTAGAATACCAGTCTATTTAAATGGAGTTAAAGTATACGGTGAAGAACCACCTTCGTCAGGTACTGTGCCAGTTGCGCCAGAATTGTCTGTAATACTATATGAAGAACTTAGAGAAGTTTTATTAGAGTGGAGTAGTGTACCTATGGCTGAAGGATATCAAGTTATTTGGGATGCAGATATAGGCCTTCCTAATAATGAGATTATTGAAATAGGAGATAGAACAAGTTATACAATAGAAAATCTAAGTGAAAATAATACTTATACATTCTATGTAAGAGCATATAATCATTTTGGAGTTAGTAATTCTTCAAATGTAGAAAAAGTGATTATAGATGGTTCAAATATAGAGTTCCTTTTAGGAGATATAAATAATGATGGTGTTATAAATAGTCTGGATCTTACGTTATTAGGTCGTTATTTGATCGGTTCTATCTCTGAATTTGAGTTTGAATATGGAAAAAAAGCAGCTGATTTTAATGAAGACGGCTATATAGATTCATTAGATTATGTATTTTTATCAAGATTTGTGCTAACAGATGACAAATTATAATGAAATGTAAGTAGAAAAGATCTTGAGATGGTAAAAATAATTTTTTGCTTAATATTTCTAGTTCAAAAGCACTATTTTTAGAAAAAAAAGAAAATTTTTTATACAAATATATTAAACTTTGCAGGAAAAGGAAGTAAAATAAAGAAGTATATAGTATATAATCTAAACTGAGGAAGAAAACGAAAGAGTTTTGAAAAAAATTACTTTACCATCTCATTTTTTTAAAGTAATTGTAGTTCTTCTATAAAATAAAATTAAATACTTTTATATTGCTTACATAATAAATCTAAGAGTGAAGTAGGAGGTTATTTTGAAAATAAGAGATAAGATTAATTCACTTACAATAAAAAATGACGAAGGTTATACTTTCTTAATAGTAATATGGACTATTGTCATATTATCTTTTATCTTTGTTAATCTTGTCGATGAGGTATTTTTAGATAGACATTTATTGGAGTATGAAATGAGAGAATTAAACCTAAGGCAAGCTGAGATTTCTGCTTTGAAAATGGCAATAAATACTCTTAAACAAGATGAAATAATAGATTACGATGCTTTTGATAATATTTGGGCAAATGAAATAGAGACAGAAATAAATAGCATTAAATGCAAAATAGTGATAAAAGATTATGGTAGTAAGTTAAACATTAATTACATTGATACAGGATTATTAGAAGAAGAACTTTGGTGGGAAGAAGAGATTGAGAATAGATTAGCAGAAGGTATGATACCAGATCTAGTTTTATTAAGAGATATCTTATTAGATGAAGATTATGCTTTCTTTATTGAAACTTTCACTACCTTAGGTAAGTTTAATATTAACGGGGATAGTTTAGATAGCTTAGAGAATTTTCTTTCATTCTATGGTATAAGCGAAGGCCAAATTAATACGATAAAAAATAGTGTAGAAAGTCACAGGGAAAGAGGTACATATTTTCAAAATGGAGATGAACTATTAGCTAATATTGATGGTTTAAATCATACAATTCTTGAAGAAATTGAGGATAATCTTAGCTTTGAAGGACGTATTAATATTAATATGGTTAGTGAAGAGGTTTTAGAGACATTAATAATGATTTTAGGATTAAGCGAAAATACTCTAAATAATTTGATTGCATATCGTAATGTAGAACCTATTGATGAGTTAGAATCTTTAAGAAATATAATTAATGAAGATGATTATGAGCTGTTAAAACCATATTTAACAAGCAGGAGTATTTACTTTCAGGTTAGTATTCAACTTAAGGATGAAAGTGATGAGCATTTAAGGTCAGTAAAAGTAGATTTAAAAAGGACTTATCTTGATAATGATAATTTTAAAATAAAGATAATAAGATTCCATGAATAGGTAAGGTGACTGAAATGAAAGGATTAATAATAAAGTATTCTAATTACATATTGATTGTTATATTGATAATAAGTTGCTTCTTTTTAGTAGAAACTATGCAGAATCCTGGACAGGCTGTTAGTGGTGATATGTCCTCTTATTTAAACTTAGAACATGATTCTAGAGAGGAGGAAAGAAATGATGAATTTTCCATAGAGGAGATTGTATTTTCTGCAGAAGTTTTGACGGAAATTGCTTCTAGAGAGTTGTTCGCCTTAAGGAAAGAGGAGGTTTTACCTGAAATAGAAGTAGAACCTGAACCTAAACCTAATGAAGATGAAATAGCCAGGGAAGAGCTTCTTAAGGAAGTAGAAAAAGAAAAAGAAGTAGAAGTAGATATCCCCTTAAGATTAATTGGTATATCTGCAAAGCCTGGAGATGGAAGAGCAATTTTGGAAAATACAAGTAATCGCGAAATAAATATAGTTAGACAACACGATTATATTGAAGGATTTAAAATTATATTAATATGGAGTGATTATTTAATTATAGAGAAAGACCAACAGTTGTTTTTATTAGAGTTTGAAAAATAATAAAAAGAGGAATTGTTATGATTAATAAATTAGAAGTTAATACCAACTTAATAAAGAAGTATCCTAGAGACATGCTTAAAGAATATCGTCTTCTTCCAGCTTATGTGGAAGAAAATAAGCTTGTACTATATTGCGAAAAGAGACCTCCGCTGACAATTTTAGATAGTTTGCAAGTTTATGGAGGAAGAAGAATAACGCTTAATAAAATTTCTGGTGAAGAATTAGATATTTTATTAAATGAATATCTTGATGCTCCGTTAGATACAGTCGAAGAAATGCTTAATGATTTAAATAATGATAATATTAATGATTTTACTAGCATAGAGCTTGATTTAAAGACAGAGAACCTGGAAGAACTGGCTCAAGAAGCTCCGGTTATCCGTTTGGTTAATGCTATTTTAACATCTGGATTAAAGAAAAACGCAAGTGATATTCACATTGAACCTTTTGAAGATTCTCTTAAGCTTAGATTCAGGATAGATGGAGTACTTTATGCAGAACCTGCACCACCAAGGGAACTTTTTCCAGCTATTATAACTAGAATAAAGATAATGGCTAGAATGAATATTGCGGAACGTCGTTTGCCTCAAGAAGGTAGAATTAGAATAAAAGTTCTAGGTCGTGAAGTGGATATTAGGGTCTCATGTACACCTACACTTTATGGCGAGAGTGTAGTATTGCGTATCTTAGATAGAGCTGCTTATTTGCTAGAATTAGAAAATTTAGGATTCAGAGATGATATGTTGATTAACTATAGAAATCTAGTTAATATACCCCATGGGATATTATTGGTTACTGGACCGACAGGGAGTGGAAAAACAACAACATTATATGCAACACTTAATGAATTGAACATACCTGGCAAGAAGATAATTACTGTTGAAGATCCTGTTGAATATCAGTTAGACGGTGTAAATCAAATACAGGTAAAGCCAGAAATAGATTTTTCTTTTGCGCGTGGTTTAAGGTCTATCTTACGTCAGGATCCAGATATAATTATGATTGGTGAAATAAGGGATGTAGAGACAGCTAAAATTGCTATTCAGGCTGCTTTGACTGGTCATTTGGTTTTAGCTACTTTGCATACAAACGATGCAGCAAGTGCTATAACTCGACTAATTAATATGGGAGTTGAAGAGTATTTATTAGCTGCTACAATTAAAGGAGTTTTGGCACAGCGCTTAGTAAGGGTATTATGTCCAGATTGCCGCAGAAAAGACGACATAAAAAAAGACAAATATGACAGATACATATCAGAAGAAAACAAATCCCAGGGTTTTTACACAGCAGTTGGATGTGATAATTGTAATGATATTGGTTATAAAAATAGATTAGGTATATATGAATTATTAACAATTACGGAAGATTTAGAAGAACTAATTATTAAAAATGCAAGTGCAAATAGCATAAAAAATATGGCTATTAAAGATGGCTTTAAAGACCTAATGACAGATGGTTTATTAAAGGCAGGAGAGGGAATTACTTCTCTCGATGAAATTATTAGGGTTACAAAAAATTAAAAAACTTAAGTTAAGGTGATAACATGGCTGAGTATATTTACCAGGCATATAATAAAAAAGGGAAACAAATTAGAGGTAGTATAGAAGCAGTTTCAGAAACTGAGGCTGTCAATATACTTTCAAAAGAAGGCTTGTTTCCATCTAAAGTAGAACAAAGAGGAAAGGCAGAGAATACGGATAATAATCAAGTGAATTATTCCATATCTCAAAAAAAAGGCGATATGCAAATCTTTTTTACTAGACAGTTGGCTAATTTGTTGTTAGCAGGAATACAATTAGCTGATGCTTTAAATATTTTAACTAAAATGATGTCCAATAATAACTATAAAGATATAGTTGAAGATATTCATAATAAACTAAAGTCCGGTAAAAGTTTTGCTGAATCACTAGCCACATCTTCAGGTAAGTTTTCAGATGATTATATTAATATGATACAAGCCGGAGAAGAAAGTGGTGCTTTAGGTATAACTTGTAAAAAGCTTGCTGCAACTTTGGAAGAAAGAAAAAAATTAAAATCCTTTGTTATAACTAGTTTGATATATCCTTGTGTTTTGCTTATTGTTTGTATTTTGGCAGTTATAGTAATGCTAGTTTTTGTATTACCTAGATTTCTTGATATATATCAGTCTTATGACATGACTTTACCCTGGATTACTCAAATTGTTTTAAATATCAGTTCATTCTTACAAAACAATTTATTACAAATTATACTATTTTTTATAGCTATTATAGTATTTGCTCGGCTTTATTATAATACAAGCAGTGGCAGAAACAATTTAAGTAAATTTTTATTAAAAGTGCCTATTGTGGGTATTGTGCTTAAGGAATCAGAAATCAGTAATTTTGCAGCAAATCTTAGTTTGATGTTAGATAGTGGAGTGCCATTATTAAAGTCATTAAGTATTGTTTCGGAAACAGCTGCTAATATAGTTTATCAAGATGGTGTAAAAAGAGTGGCGAGGGATGTCAAAAATGGTAAAAAGCTATCAGAATCACTTACTAGCTCAGGAGTTTTTCCTGAAATTTTAAATTATATGATTATGATTGGTGAAGAAACTGGACAACTATCCAGTATGTTAGAACAGGTGTCTAAGCAATATAAAGAAGAATATCAAAATAATATAAATAGATTGCTTAATATATTTGAGCCTATAGTAATTTTACTTATGGGGCTTGGAGTGGGTGGTATTGTAATAGCGATGTTACTACCTATTTTAAGTTTAAGTAATATCTCATTTTAAAAAAAGGAAGGATGATATGAGAATGTTAAGGACTTTTAAAAATGAAAGAGGATTTACTTTGATTGAGGTTTTAATAGTTGTAGTAATTATTGGATTTTTGGCTGCTACCGTAGGTCCTAATTTATTTAACAGAGTATCAGATGCTAGACAAACAGCAGCACAAAATCAACTGGCTATTTTTGAACTTGCTCTTGATAGCTATCGTCTTGATAATGGTCAGTATCCAACCACTCAGCAAGGATTAGATGCATTAGTAAGCGAACCTAGCATCCCTCCATATGCACATAATTGGAATGGTCCTTATCTAGATTCAAATGAAATTCCTCTGGATCCATGGGGAAATAACTATCATTATCGCAATCCAGGTAATCACAATGAATATAAATATGACCTCTGGTCTTTTGGTAGAAATAATATGGAAGGCGGGAGTGGTGAAGACGAAGATGTTACTAACTGGTAGAGAATCAGGAGCTACCTTAATTGAGATACTAATAGTTATAATATTAATAGCTGTAGCTAGTGCAGTAGTAATACCTTCTTTTGGTGGACTTAGGGATACTTTAGAAATTAACTCACTACAACGTCAAGTAGACAGAGGCTTCAATTTAGTAAGAAGAGCCGCTATAAATAGTGGACAGAAAGAGATTATAAATATTGTCAATAATACTATACAAATTTCTTTAAGTAATGGCGATAATATTGAAATAGATTTGGGAGAATTAAGTCTAGAATCAGAAGAAGAAATTATTTATAATCCTGATGGAAGCAGTTCTGGTGGAAAAATCTCTTTTCTTTATAAGCAAGATAGATACTATTATGAGATAAATCCCATAACCGGGAAAACAGGGTGGTATAGATAATGAATAATGAAAAAGGATTTACCTTGATAGAGGTTCTTATTGCTTTAGTTTTGTTAGGGATTAGTTTTACTATTTTAGTAGATGGCTATAGAACAATAATTGATAGTTCAGAGAGAAATAGTAATTATCATTTTGCAGCAAACTGGAGCGAAAAAAAAATGATGGAAATTGTTAATAATTTAGATTATGGCTATCACGGTGATTTCGAAGAAAATGGTATTCATTATAGATGGGTTATTGAAGAAGAACCCCTTGGAAATAATCTCAGTAAATTAAATTTAATAATGAATTGGCAGGGATTTAGAGGTGAAATGACATATAGCAGTAGTAGATATATTTTAAGGAGTCGTTAAGATGAAGGAAGATGGATTTACTTTACTAGAAATATTAATAGCGATTACAATCACAGGGATAATAATTGGAGCAGTTTTTGTTTTTTTACATCAAGGTTTAAGGCTTTGGGAATCCTTTGGAATAGACGAAGAGTACAATCAATATATGCGCATTATGGATAGAAGTTTAAAAGATGATCTTAAGTTCATATATTATTCTCAGTACAATGAAAAAGAATTATTTACAGGGAATTATAGTGGTTTTGAATTTTATGTTTTAAAAGGGGATTTATTAAAGAAGATAAGTTATCAAACAGATTATCGTGAAAATGCTATCGTAAAAACTAGCGAAATAATAAGTAAATATAATGAGCCGGAAGAAAGATTAATCTTTATTTTAGGTGAAGATATAAGTAGAATTGATTATTCTTTTTATAATGGAAGAGATAATTATTGGGAATATAATTGGTCTTTTAACGAAAAAGGGTACTTACCAGATCTTATAAGAATACAAGTTTATCAACAAGAAGGAGCCTATATAGAGGAAGAAGAAATATTACTTGAAATTTATACAGGAAGAATTTTTGAATAATAATATATAAGTATTAATAAATTGGAGGTGGGTTTATGGGGTTACAGACATATCTTATGCTTGATGATGATATTCTCCAGTTGCTCCAGTTAAAAAAGGGGAAAGTAATATTTAATCAAGTTTATAATTATAATCCTCAAGAGAATAAAATATCTGAATACCTAAAAAAGCTAAAGAAAAAAGCAAAAAAAATAAAAATAATAATTCCAGCAACAAAAATATTAACAAAAAACATGGAGCTACCATCAGTAAATGATAAGAAAATATATGATATTTTACAATATAAATTTCTTAATGAGCTACCATATGAACAAAATGAAATATACTTTAGGTATTTAAAAAATAATAAGTCATCTAATAAGCAAGGCTTGGCACTTGCTGTAAGCAAAGATTATATAAAAGAAATCAGCAGTACCTGTAGTGAAGAAGGGATTGAAGTCACAGAAATCTTGCCACTAGTTCCTTTGTTTTATCTAACAGATAATATGAAACTGACAAATGCGGATAATAATATTTATATTCATATAGCTAAAAATTACTGTTATTTTGTTTTGCTCTATAATGGAAATAGATATGTTAAAGGAATTCGTTATTATGAAAAAGAGGATATTTATGAAGAATTATTACAGATACTTGAGTATGCTAAAGAAGAAATTGGTATAGAAGATCTAAATATTATCATAAATAAAAAAGTACTTAAAATAGAAGACATAAAAAAATACATATTAGAATTAGATAAGAATGATATTCAAGAAGATTTTATCTGGAAAGAGTTTAGTAGTATAGAAAAAAAGCTTAAAGCTCTGGACTTTTATCAATTACTTCCTCAGGTTAAGCGTAAACACAATAGAAAACAGTTTGCTTCAATTGCTGTTTTATTACTGCTAGTTTTATTAGTTAATGGGACAAACTTTTATTATAGGTGGCAGGATAAAACTGCTTATATAGATTCTCTTGCTGAAATTGAAAGTCAACAAGAAATAATACTTGAAGGAGTTAAAGAATTAGAAATTGAACATCAAATTTTAGAGGATCACTTAGAAATTTATAGAACTATTGGAGATAATAACAATCACAGTTATTTACCATGGCTGATAGAATTAAGTAAACTTTTACCAGAAGAAACAATTATTTATAATATAAACTTTAGAGAAAGAGAGCTAACGCTTTTGTCAGGTAAGGCAAATTCTGCATCTGATGTTTTAGCTGCTATAGAAAGTTCTTCACTATTTTCCAGAGTTAATTTTATTGGAAGTGTTAATATAGAAGAAGGAATGGAAACATTTAGGATTGCAGGTGATTTACTACATGAATATGACAAGTAGAGAACAAAAGTTATTTATAATTGCTCTTGTTATTATTTTATTCATATCTATTTATAATTGGGTATATCTTCCGTTAAATGAGAACTATTTTCAAGAATTAAATAGAGAAAATGAATTAATTCATCAATTAGATAGTAATAGAATGATAATAGCAAGAGGACCAAGATATCAAGCGATGATAGAAAATACCAGTAAAATGATTGAAGAGTATAAAAACTTATTCTTTCAGAAAGAACTTTCTGATGTACGGCTAGAAATAAGCAATGTAATCGATCAGCAAGCAATTAAAAACAACTTAGTCTTAGAAAATAAAGTTATAAATATCTTTGAAGCTAACAATGAAATTACTGGTACTGATATAAGCAGGGTGGAATATCGAGGGAGTTTCCGAGGAGATTACAAGGATATTTTACATTTTCTAAACAAGCTTAATAATCAGGAAGAGCTTTATCAAGTTACAGAGTTACAACTAAGTGGTGATGAAAATTCCGATGTATTATCATTATTTATTACAATTACTGTATATTGCATAGGAGATGATAAAAATGAAATTTAAAAAAAATGTTTTGGTTTTTCTGCTTCTAGTAGTTTTCTTGATGTCAATAACTGTGACAGTTTTTGGGGATGAGTTAGTTACAATTAAGGTACGTGATGCTAATATTAGTGATGTTTTATTAATGTTAACAGAGCAGAGTGGTATTAATCTTGTACCAGATGAGTCAGTACGAGGACAAATTACAATTGATTTAAAAGATGTTACGGTTATGGAGGCTATGAGAACTCTTTCTATTGCATATGGTTATCATTTTGATATGATTTCTGACAATATATATATGGTAAGTCGGGAAGAATATAAAGCGCCCCCTGAGATACACTATGAGAATGGTCTATTAACTCTACTAGTAGAAGATGGTGATGTACGGAAGATTTTAAATGAAATTTCTGAACTGGCAAATATAAATATAAATATGGGATTAAACATTCAAGGTAGAGTATCAGCTAATATGAGAGAAGTTCCGTTAGAATTGGGATTAGTTAGTTTCTTACAAACGAATGGTTTTTCTGTTAGTAAAAGTAATGACATTTATAGAGTAATTGAAACTGGTAGACATAGTCATTCTGACCTATCAATTTCAGTTGTAGATGGTATGGTTACTATGGATGTTAGTCAAGCTGATTTAGCAGAAGTTTTAAGGACTATTCGTCGCCTTGGGGATTTGAATATGGTTTTATTTGGTGGTGTTAGAGATACAGTTGATTTAAAGTTGGATAATGTTCTAATAAAAGATACTATTGATATGTTGCTATCTGGGACACGTTTTACTTATCGCTATGAAGATGGAATATACTTTATTGGTGATAGTAACCCGAATAGCCCAAGCTCGTCTTTGCTTACAACAAATAGGGTAATACCATTGAATTATTTGCAGGTGGAAACTGTTCCACAGCTATTACCACATAATTTTCCGGCTAGTAATGTAAAGGTACTTAAGGAACAAAATGCAATATTAGCGGTAGGAACACAAACACAGCTTGATTACTTATCAGATTATATAGACAAAATAGATCAAGAAATACCATTAATTACAGTAGAAGCATTGATTGTAGAAATTGTTGAAGAAGACGATAAGATAAGTGGAGGATTTTTACAATTAGGTAATAAAGATGATAGTAGAAATCTTACTATATTTGATAGTTCTTTAGGGAGATTAACTTATGAGTCAGTAATTAGTCTACCATCAGATTTTAATTTACGACTACAGTCATATGTAAATCAAGATATGCTAAGTATAAAAGCCAGACCTAATATTACTACACTAAATGGCCAGCGAGCATCACTAGATGTAGGAACATCACATTATTACCGAGATATAAAAATAGATTCTGATGGTAATGAAGAAACTACCTGGCAAAGTGTAAGTGGTGGAGTTACTTTAGATGTAACTCCATGGGTAAGTGGATCAGGTGAGATAACTCTTGATTTAAGGCCTACTGTAAATGAACCTTCTACAATGAGACCTGGTGGTCCTCCTGATATGAATAGAAACACAATTGAAACATCAATTAGGGTAAAAGATGGCCAGACGATTATTATTGGTGGATTAATTCATGAGAGAGTTAATGAAAGAACAGAGAAGGTACCTATATTAGGCGATTTGCCTCTGATTGGTAGATTATTTAGAGAAGATGCACGAGATGTTAGAGAACAAGAATTGGTTATGTTTATTACTCCACGTGTTTTAAATCTAAGTGAAAGTCTTCGTGAAGATATGGAAGAATTTGAAGAGAATCTTGATGAATTATATAAAGAAGAAGCTGAGATGATAATGGAAGAATATTGGGAAGGTACTGATTTGTAATTGAAAACTGAACACATATATATAAAATAAATTTTATAAGTAAATTCATTAAATATAATAAGAAATTAGAACTATTATAGTAGTGTTAGATAACTATAATAAATATGTAGCAAGATACCACCCTGAAGGTATCTTGCTTTTTTGTACAGATTTAATTTTTTTAAATCTGTTCTTATGACAGATTTCTTTTTCAAATATATAGGAGGCAGTTAACTGCCGGATAAAATATCAGTTTTACTTGACTCATTTTTTCAAATTTGCTTTTTCCCTATCATGGCTCTTGGATGGGGTATAGGTTTTATTGTGAATAAGAATAATTTTAAAGGAGTATGATTATGAAAAAAATAAGATTAAAAAGTACATGCACAGTATTATTACTGTTTTCACTACTTTTATTACTAAGTACAGCAATACAGGCTTGTTCAAGTTGTCCAGAAAGTGATTTATTGGAAGTAGAAGAGAGATTGTTGAATGATTTTGAAAAAGCAAAAAATACTGTGGTGGAAGGCAAAATTGAGTTAGATGATGGGACTATTGTTCCAGTGACTTATACAATGTATAAACCTGCTGTCAAGCTACAATATAAGTATGATAAATTAAGTGATGTATCTTGGGATAAGCCTGAATTTGTAATACTTTCAGATAATTCGCGTGCTTCTGAGGAATGGGATGATAAAAACTGGTGGCGCGAAGATGGTGTAGGATCAGTATTTAAGTTTTGTGAAGAAGCTTGGAAAAGAATTGAATTGCGTAATCAACGAATTCACAAAAATTACATGATAGTAATATCAAGACTTGATTTTATGCTGGAGGAAACTCCTTATGTTATATTTAAAACAATTGGTTTTTACGAAGATTCACCTTATGAGGTGCGTATTACTCGTCTTTTAAGATTAGTTGAAGATAGATGGCGGATAATAGGCTGGAATGATACAACAGTTCAGATTTCTAATATTATTACTCCTATAAGGACTGTTTTTATACCTGAGATATTAGAAGGTAGTTTTTACTGTGTCTCTGAAGTATTAAATAACGCCTACCAACGAGCATATTATAATGGTATTCTTGAAGTTAATACTTTTACTGAGGTGTTGACAGAACAGTGGTTAAATGATGATGACGATGTAAAGGCATTATTAAATCAATTTTATAATGAAGAATATAATCGAGAGACCAGTATTACTTTTGATGAATTTTATGAAGAATTGACGAGGCTAAGAGAGCAGTATGAAAAGAATACAGGTGAAGCTCTTGAAAAATTTAAGTTTAAAGGAAGTGTAGAAAGCGAATTGTAACTTAGTTCGATTTATTTTTAAAAAGAAATCTGTTCTTATGACAGATTTCTTTTTAAAATATATAGGATGCAGTTAACTGCCGGATAAAATATCAGTTTTACTTGACTCATTTTTTCAAATTTGCTTTTTCCCTATCATGGCTCTTGGATGGGGTATAGGTTTTATTGCGTTTTTTATATATTTAAAGCTTAATTTTGGATTTTAAATGATAGTGCCTTAGAGAGAATGAATGAGAAATTTCAAGAAAGAATTAAAAAAATACAAAACAAAAAAAGTAATGAGTAGCTAATCTCAAAGTAATAGTATTATTATTTCACTCTGAAGTATATATAAGATGGTAATGGCAATTAAAAGGCAAGATTTAATTCCTTGATATTGACATCTCGTTAAAAAAATGGTAAAATATAAATAATATAGAATTTTATGATTGGCAACTATTTTTTTGGGGGAATTATCATGAGTGATAGTTTATTATCTATTAATGGAATAAACAAAGAAATAGCGGAAAAGTTAAAAGAAGTCGGTATAGGTGGGCTTGAAGATCTTTTGAATAGGGGTTCTTCTGAACAAGATAGAAAAGAATTGGCCAAGTCTCTAGGCTATGATCAAGTACAAATTGATTATTGGATTAAACAAGCTGATTTATTACGAGTTAAAGGTTTGAAAGCAGAAAACATTGATGATTTATTAAAGTTAGGAATTAAGAGTACTAGAGATTTAAAGAAAATTGATTTGGATTCATTTAATAACTTAATTAAGTCTCAAAATGAAAAACTTCCTTTAAATGAACAAATTAATATCCCCTCAAAAATATTTGAAGATTGGAAGTGGAACGCTGAACCCCTTGAAGATATTATAATCTTCGATAATAGCAATAGTTTTGAAACGGATATAAATATAAACGAAAACTTGAATGACATAAATAATCAATTTTTCTTTGATATGAAACAAATAATTGTTAGTATTGGAGAAGGGATTGCAGAAGCTCAACAGGCCTTAGATTTTAATGCTATTGAAACACAAAAAACAATCAACAATGATGAAGAATTAAGGAATTCAGGCATTGCTGCTACTTTTTATACAATGCCTGAAACAAATTTTAGCTTGAAAATGAATTATACAGTTAAAAGACAGGCATCAAAGAATGGCAAAGTAAATAATAATATACTAATAAGCCCTATAAATGCAAGATATCAGAATCTTTTTAAAATGACTCTATCTTCACAAAGTGAATTAAATGTTAAATTTGTCCCTACTCCGCCTCCTCCAACAATATCTCAAATAATAATAGTACCTGATTTAATATCTATGAATTATAGTCAAGCAAAAAAAGTTTTATTAGATTCTAATTTAATTATTGGAGAAACAAAGCTTATAGAGGGTATTCCTGAAAATGGAGAATCATCTGAGATTGTAGAGCAGACACCGATTGCAGGATCAGAAGCAAGATTTAATGATAAAGTAAACTTTGTTTATAAAGAATCTAATCAGAAGGAGGAATATAAATAATGTTACGAGATGGAAAATTAACTGTAGTTCCCAAAATTGAAATAGATGGATTGAAAAAAAGAGAATTAGATTTTACCTCTAAAATAGATAATATGGAAAAACTTATAAGGGATAAAGATATATATATAGATGAATTAAGCAAGGAAATCTTAGAAATAAAAAAAGACCGGGATAATTTTCAATCTGAACTTAGAAATCAAGAAACTGTGATAAATAATTTAAAATCAGATATAGAGAGTCTTAAATCTACTAATGTTGAACTTAATAAACTTAAAGATGGCATAATTAATGAGAAAGAAGCCGAAATTATAGAATTACAAGAAAAAATAGAGGATTTAGCTTTAAATTCAAATCTTGATAAAGAATTAATAGAAGAGTTGGAGCATTTAAGACACAAGTATAACTTCTCAGAGAGACAATTAATTAGGAAGAGAGAAGACTTTATTGATTTGAATTCTCAATATATATCGTTGAGACAAAGACATGAGCATTTAGAAAAAGAAAAAAACGAACTATCTAAACTTTATATAGCGGAACAGGAATTAAAAAGATCATATTATCAAGAGTTACAGAATCTGAATGAAAAACTGAAACTAAGTTTTGATCCAGAAGGTTTTTCAACGTATATTCATAGTACAATTGATAATTTTAATGCTCAAGTAAACAAATCGGATAATTCCGTTAATTATGTTATTGGTGAGCTGGATGTAGACCTTAAGGTTGAACTTAGTAAAAATAAGGATGATGGGGGAATATCTTTTATTGCTCCTAAAATATCTGCAAAAGGAGAAGAAACCTTAAGTAGTCTGAAGTTTTCAATTAGGGCAATTCCTAAAGAGTTAGAAAATTAAATTAAAATAAATTTAAGGGAGGAAAAAAGATGGGAGATGTAGGTCAAGAATTATTGAATGTTCCTTTTGCAGAAATGGTTTTAAAGTTGGCAACTGCGATTGCTGAGGGTCAATACAAACTGGATCAGGTTAGCTGTAAAATTGCTCAATTTATGGGTGATAAAGAACTTGCTCCGATTACCTTGCCTGATTTAAGTAATTTGGAAGAAGAAAAGGATTATACAACTTCATTACTTGGTGCTGGCTTTCAACCAACATTTTATCAATTTACAGATACAATTATTGAGGTTAAGATGGCTATCACAATGAACAAGACTACAGAGTCTTCTGTTTCTGCTGAAGCCTCTGCTGGATGGGGACCATTTGCTGCTTCTGTTAATGCATCTTATTCATCAAAGTATTCCTATAGCGTGGAGGGTTCTAGTTTGCTTAGAACGAAGATAACCCCTTTACCTCCAAATAGCTATTTACAAAGAATACTTGAGATGAAGGCTGAATGGCAACAACAAGAGTTTGCTTTAAAATTAAAAGAGGCTGAATTAAGATTAGAACAAAATCGTAAGGAGATTGCTGAAGATATGAAAGACAAGGAAGAAGAAATACTAGCAGAGGGAAATGGAAACGATGAATAAGATAAAATGAGTTCTTAGTTTCAGAGGGGGTTTTAGTGGCAGTTAGTATCGGATAAATATATATAAGTGAGGTGGGCTTATGAGTGTTGGTCAGAAATTACTTGATGTTCCCTTTCCTGAAATGGTTTATCAATTAGCTTCAGCGATTGCTAAGAGTCAATACAAATTGGACCGGGAAAGTGTTGAAATACTTAAAATAATGGGGGATAAAAAGAAAGCTCCTGTCTATATACCAAATATTATTGATGATAGTGGTGAATTGGCCCTTGAAGAAAGTTCAAGACCAGAGGAAATTCGTACTTCGATGATAGGTGCAGGATTTCAACCTACTTTTTATCAGTTCGCTGAAACAATAATTGAAGTCAAGTTAGATATTTCAATGTCACAAGATATCGATAATACCAGGACAACACGCAGCAATAGGACACATTGGTGGAGGAATAGTGCTGGTACAATGGTGACAACAACTCCAGTAGATGCTACATATTCCAGTAAATATAATTATACAGCAGAGGGTTCAAGTTTACTTCGTACTAGACTTGTACCAGTTCCTCCCAATACAATTTTGCAGAGATTAATGGATATGAGATCAGAAGCAATGCAGATGGAAATGGAACCTAAACTTAAAAAAGCAGAACTAGCTTTAGAGAAACAGAGAACTAGTACAGCTGAAGATAATGATGATTCAGAAAATTATTAAAGTCCAATCAAAATAAAAGTAAGGAGGCAGGGAATATCCTGCCTCTTATTAGGGTGAAATCATATGAAAAAAAAGAAAGCAAAGAAGAAAGATAATATAGCTGATGATCAGTACTTATTACCAGAAGAGTTATTAGAGAAATCTATTTTTTTAAATCAAAATTATGAAGAAAGCATCAATGAAGAATCTGATTATACTTCTATTATAAAATATGAAGAGCTATCTCTTGAAGAAATCATTGTAGATAAAACGGAGAAGTTAAAAAACAGTGAAAAAGATTATAGTGAACTCAAACTAGATAAAGATAAACTAGATAAAGATAAACTAGATAAAGATAAGCTAGATAAAGATAAATTAGATAAAGATAAATTAGATAAAGATAATAAACTTATGGATATTAATAAAACAAATAACCTTACTTACTATCAACAAATAAGAAAAGATCTAAAAGATTATTTGAAAAAAAGAGAAGAGTATACAGATGATTTAATATATAAAATTAGACATAAAAACAATAAAGATAAAGGTTCAAGCAACAGTGATATGGAAGATAGTTTTCGATCAAGTACTATAGAAAAACAGAAATGGAAAAAAGATTTATTTAATCTCCAATTAGATAAATCTATAAAGGGTGACACCTTAAAAAAAGTAAATATAAAAGAAAGTTCTTTTAAGCTAAATCTTTTTGATCTTAAACTAAAGTGATAAACTCAAACTTTGCAGTTGAATTTTCTGCATGAAGTTTGCTTAGCCATAACTTCATTCGCGGAAAAAAGCTAACTTCCACCTCCTCTTTCAGGCATTGAATAAAAAAACAAACTAATTAGGTCTTATACGATTGCACAGTGTTTTGTTAACCATTCATTGCCTTCCATGCGGTGCTGGAGCTTTTTTACGTTCATTCAGCAAATGGCTAAGCAGGCAGACTATAAAACTTATCTAATAACTGAGAAGTTTGAGTAATAAATATAAGAGATTAAGTAAGGAGCGAAGTTATATGGATGAAATACTTATTAAAGAAATAGCAAATGAGATAAAGGCTTTACATGTTGGGGCTATTCGGGCTATAAATAATAATGATTACACTACAGCAGAAAGAAATTATCGTAAGGCTTTACTGATAACAGAGAAAATAAAATATTATGAGGGTATGGCGCTAACATTATATAACATGGCAAATTTATCAATCCTTCAGGGCGATTTAATTGAAGCTATAAATAATGCAGCAGATTCTTGCCGTTTTTATAAAAAGGCTGGGACGATTAATAGAAACAGCACTGAACTATTAAACAATATTTTAATTAAGTCAAAAAACTTAGCTATTAGGCATGAAAAAAAAAGAGAGTTTAAAAAAGCTATAAAATTGTTTGCAGCCTGTCTGCCTTTTGCTAATGAAAAAGATGCAAAAGCTTTAAAATATGAAATTAAACTGTTAGAAAAAATTATGAAAAATGAAAGGAAAGGAAAGGAAGAAATGAGTAGTAGTAAAAAGATAGCAGATTTGCTAAAAGAACTAAACCACTTAGCTGTTCAAGAGTTGGCACAGGCAAACTACGAAAAAGCAATAGAGGTATTCAAAGAAAGTGAGAAATATGAGAGTAACTTAGGTCTTAAGGAACAAGCAATAAAAACAAAGGTTAATATAGCAAATACATATTATTTATTAAAAGAATATAAAAAGGCGATTGAATATCTAAAGCAGGTTTTATCATTTTATAAAAACAGTAATGATCTTGGGGAATTAAGCGCAATAAATGATGCTATCGGAAATAATTATTATCAATTAAGAGAATATACAAATGCGATAGAGTGTTTTTATAAATGTGTTAAGGCAATTAAAAGTGATCCAAAGCTTGGTGCATATTATTATAAAATTGCTCTATCAAATATGATGCTTAAAAATTATGATAAGGCACAAGAGACTTTCGCCTATGCACTTCAGGAATTTGAACGGGTAAAAGACCAACAGGGGCTAATTGATACACTAAGGCAAAGATCCGTTTTGTTTAAAGAAATGGGTATGATAAATTTAGCACAAAATGATATATATCGAATGAAACACTTGCTTGCTAATATTAATTAATTTTTTGGCTTTTTATCAACTTTAAAGAATGATTTTTTCTCCCTTAACATCCTCTTGCATGTGGAACAGTAGAAATATTGTTTATAGCACTATTAACACGTGCAATAACTTGACTTTAGACTATTATTATGATTTAATAAAAAAGAATAAAAAAATATATCTGAGTCGAATTCCTTTTGTGGAAGCGGAGGACCCATTTTTGGGGCTTATCTGATATCATATCAGAAGAAGACCTTTACTTCTAGCCCGACAGCTAACTTCGTAGACTTATTAAAGGGCAGATGCTGAATGATGTATGTATTTTATACACTACAGTTTTCTGTAGTGTATTTATATTTATTAGAAGCACATCTATATGAAATATAAATAACTTTAAAAACTATCATTATTCTTTCAATGCTAAAATAAGTTTATACAAAGTTTAAAATAACATTATTCAGAGTATAATAACATTGCAGACTTGATAAAAAATATTGTTTTTTGCTATTTAATTGTTTATAATATTTAAGAAAGGACATTTAATAAAATGTCTAGTGAACAGGATGATAAAAATAAACAAAAGGAAGCAAATGCTTATAAAGAAATTTTTCATGCATTAGGATTGATTGCACACCTAGGGATTACAATGCTTGTGAATATTGGATTAGGCTTTTTTTTCGGTTATTTTATGGACAATTTATTAGGTAGAGAAATTGTATTTAAAATAATAGGAATTATAATAGGAGTATTAGCCGGCTTTTATTCAATTTATAAATTATTATCGAGATTTTTTAAAGATTAAAAAACAGTAATGATTCATACATAAAATAATTTAATTTAATTTGATTTAATTTAATAATATTTAATTTAATATAATATAAATATTATTGCCTAGTTGATAGACTGCGGATAATCTTCTGCCCTCAAGAATTTATACTTTAAGCTTAAGATGGTGAATTGAATTTCTTAAATTCTAATATGATAGATTGATTCAGGAGGGAACTATACCCATGATATTTGACCAAGATGTAAATAAGGTGGAATTACTCTTTATAAAGAGAACTTTTAAAATTGGGCTAATACCACTAGCAGGGTCCTTATTAGCAGGTGAATTCGCCAGTTTTAAAGGCCTATTACTGGCTTTAATAATTAGTTTTTTCTTATTTCGCTTAAAGAAGTTAAATATCATAAAAGCTTTAGAAAAGGAAGCAGATCAAGCAAGGCGATTTATTATTGGAAATTATATTATTACATATTTTATTTATTTTATACTTTTGTATAATTCTTATAAAAACCCTGATTTAGATTTTATAGCTGTAGTGATTGGATTATTACTTTTAAAATTTACTATTATAGCTACAGTCTTTTTAGAAGAAATAAAAGAAAGATTTGAAAAAAAGTTTATAAAAAAAAGTAAAGAGGAAGGAGGGGTTTTGGATTAATGGATCTTGGACCTAGAACATTGTTTTACTTATTTGGCAACCCTAATCTACCTGTAACTAATACTCTTTTTGTAAGTTGGGTAGTAGTCTTGATGCTTGTATTTTTTTCTAATATGGTAACTAAGGATTTGAAACTTATACCTGGGCGTGTACAAAATGCTGTTGAATTATTAATTTCCAGCATAGAGGATCAAATTGAACCAATGATTCCAGGTGAGGGAAGAAACTTATTGCCGTTTATAGCTACCATTTTTATATATGTTGGTGTCTCGAATTTAATTGGATTAATCCCTTTAGTACCTAATCCTACAGGTGATGTGAATATAACTGTTGCTTTAGCTCTAATTGTTTTTGTTGTTAGTCATTACCATGGAGTTGAGACTAGTGGAGCTTGGGGATATATTAAAGGTTTTGCCGAACCTATTCCTTTTTTATTTCCTTTAAATATTGTTTCAGAATTAGCTAAGCCTATTTCTCATTCATTTAGGCTTTTTGGGAATATTGTTGGTGGTACAGTTATAATAACTTTATTATATATGGCTGCACCATGGTTCATACCGATACCAGTACATCTTTTCTTTGATCTTTTTATTGGATTGGTGCAAGCCTTGATTTTTGGTATGATAGCTATATCATATATATCAATTGCTAGAGAGTATGATGAGTAATTTTAAAAAGATAACTTCTTATGAAAGGGGGAATTTCTCATGATTGAAATGGCTCCAGAACTTATGGCAACAATTATTAGAGCTGCTGCATTACTAGGTGCTGGCTTTGCTATGATTGCTGGTATTGGACCTGGTATTGGTCAGGGATATGCAGCAGGTAAAGCTGTTGAGTCTGTAGCAAGACAACCAGAAGCAAGAGGTAATATAATTACAACAATGCTTATGGGTCAGGCGGTAGCTGAGTCAACTGGTATTTATGCCTTAGTAATTGCTATTATTCTTATTTTTGTTGTATAATGTCTGTATTATTTTCAGATATTATAATTTTAATATTAAACAGTATTTAGCTTGCTGTCATTATATCAAGTATAAATTCAATGACAGCTTGCTAGTGTTTAATATTAAACACTTAAGATAATTATAAATACAATTATTATAAAATACTTGTATTTATAATTAATATTAATACAAGTCGTCAGTAGATATAAGCAGTTATTAAGAATTTTTCTTTATGTTTAAAATACTAGCAATTTGATGTGATTAAGCTATAATTTTTACTAAATAAATTCTTTTTAGTATTTAGCATTAGATAATAATCAAGTCTAATAGTTAACCCAGGAGGTGATGCTTTATGATGGATATTAATTGGATGACGTTCTTCTTTACAGTTGTAAACTTTCTACTTATATTATGGCTTTTGAAGAAATATCTTTATGGTCCAATTACTAATATACTTGATCAAAGGTCTGATAAAATTCAAGGAGATTTAAAAACTGCGGAAGAGCAGAAGAAAGAAGCTATGGCTTTAAAGAGAAAATACGAGCAGGAAATTGCTCAGGCTAGAAGTAAAGCTCAGGAGATAATTGATGAGGCCGAAGACAGGGCCAAAGAGAGAGCTGAGGAGATTCTTGCTGAGGCTAAGAAGGATGCTGTTCGTGTTAGAGAACGCAATGAAGATGAAATTGCCCGGGCTAAAGAAGAGGCGTTAAATCAGTTAAGACAAGAGGTTGCTTCTATTTCCTTAATGGCTGCTGCTAAATTTATGCAGGAGAAATTACAGGATAAACAACATGAAAAACTAATGGAAGAGTACATAAAAAATCTTGACCATGCTAAGTTGGGTGAAATCAAATGATAGAAAATGAAATTGCGAAAAAGTATAGTGTTGCTTTATTTGATTTAGGGAAAGAAAACTCTTCTCTTATACAGTACAGAGATGAATTGGAGAGTTTTGTAAAAACTTTAAATGACAATACTGATTTAAAGAAATTTTTATCCCATCCCCGTGTTCGTGTTGAAGATAAGAAAAAGACAGTGGATGATATATTTACTAAAAGTCTTTCAAAAAACATTAGCAACTTTATCAAGCTTTTAATTGATAGAAGAAGAGAAATGTATATAGATCTAATATATAAAAATTTCTTTAATTTAGTGAATAAAGAGAAAGATATAATCGAAGTAGAGGTAATTTCAGCTATAGAGCTTAATAAAAAGCTCAAGGATAGCTTGCAAAGCAAATTAAATAAGCTTTTAGATAAAAAAGAAATAATTATAAAAGAAAAGGTGGATCCAGATATAATCGCTGGGATGATAGTGAAAATTGGAGATAAGGTTATAGATGGTAGTTTCAGAAACAAACTGGATTCTCTTAAAAATAATATAATGCAAATTCCTGTAAGTGAGTTAGGGGTGTGATAAAATGAATCTAAGACCTGAAGAAATTAGTAATATAATAAAAAAGCAGATCGAAAATTATCAAGATGAAATGGAAACTGTTGGTGTAGGTACTGTTCTTGATGTAGGTGATGGAATTGCTCATGTTCATGGTCTAGAAGATGCTATGGCTGGTGAGTTATTAGAGTTTCCTAATGAAGTTTATGCTATGGCTTTAAATCTTGAAGAAGACAATGTTGGTTGTGTATTATTAGGTGATGAGACCTTAGTGGAAGAAGGAGACACAGTTAAGAGAACAGGCAAGGTAGTAGAGGTTCCTGTAGGAAAAAGTTTGTTAGGTAGAATTGTGAACCCTCTAGGTCAGCCTATTGATGGTAAAGGAGTTATTAAGACAGATAAAACACGTCCTGTTGAATCAGAAGCACCTGGTATTGTTGAAAGACAACCAGTTGATACTCCGTTGCAAACGGGATTAAAGGCTATTGATTCAATGGTGCCAATTGGTAGAGGTCAGCGTGAGCTTATTATTGGTGACCGTCAGACTGGGAAAAGTGCCATTGCTATTGACACTATTATTAATCAAAAAGACCAGGATGTTATCTGTATTTATGTTGCAATTGGACAAAAAGCATCTACAGTAGCTGAGATTTCAGAAAGATTAAGCGAACATGGTGCTATGGATTATACGATTATTGTTTCTGCTACTGCCAGTCAGCCAGCACCTTTACAATATATTGCTCCATACGCTGGTTGTGCAATGGGAGAGTATTTTATGTATGAAGAAAATCGTGATGTTTTAGTAGTATATGATGATTTATCCAAACACGCGGTAGCTTATCGTACACTTTCGCTTTTATTGAGAAGACCCCCAGGGCGTGAAGCATATCCTGGTGATGTTTTTTATCTTCACTCTAGATTATTAGAAAGAGCAGCTCGTCTTAATGAAAATATTGGAGGAGGCTCATTAACTGCCCTTCCTATTATTGAAACTCAGGCTGGTGATGTTTCAGCATATATTCCAACAAATGTTATTTCAATAACAGATGGACAGATTTATCTAGAAAGCGAATTGTTTTTTGCTGGTGTTAGACCTGCTATTAATGTTGGTATCTCAGTATCGAGGGTTGGTGGGGCAGCACAGACTAAGGCTATGAAAAGTGTAGCTGGAACCCTGCGTTTAGACTTATCTCAATATCGTGAGCTTGAAGCATTTGCTCAATTTGGCTCAGATTTAGATCAGGCGACACAAAGACGTCTGAATCGTGGTGAAAGAGTTGTTGAGGTATTAAAACAGGATCAATATTCACCAATGGAAATGGAAGATCAAGTAATGATTATTTATACAGCTATCAATGGTTACTTAGATGAAATACCTGTTGATAATATTAAGCGTTTTGAAGAAGAATTCTTACGATTTATGCATGGAACATACGGAGAGATAGCTGAGACAATCAAAGAAAAAGGAAAATTAAGTGACGAGATTGCAGAAAAATTAGAAGCAGCAATTAAGGAATTTAAAAATGGATTTAATATAAAGAAAGAAAGCCTGATAAAGGATGTACAAGAAGAAAATCCTGACCAGGAACTTAATGATGATGCAGAGGCCAATGCTCAGAATGATGACAGTAGAGCAAATAAAGAGGGTGAATAGATATGGAAACGATGCGTGATATTAAGCGTCGGATCAATAGTATAAAAAATACCCAAAAAATCACTAAAGCAATGAAAATGGTTGCAGCAGCTAAGTTGAGAAGGTCACAAGAAAAAGCAGAAGCTGCCAGACCTTTTTTTGCAAAAACCCGGGAAATATTAGAAGGTGTAGGTAAATATACAAATGAACCAGTAGAACATCCTCTCTTATTAGATAGAGAAGGTAACAAACACCTTTATATTATTATAAATGCCGATAGAGGTCTTTGTGGCTCATATAATGCTAAAGTAATTGACAAAGCTAAAAAATCCTTCCGTCAAGATGAAGAAATTTCTCTATTAACAATCGGAAGAAATGCTCGAGATTACTTTAAAAGACGTGGATATAATATTATCTCAGAGTACGTTAATATCGAAGATTATCCTGATTATTGGTTTTCGCATCGAATTGCTGAAGAAGTTATATCTTTGTTTACTGAAGGTATAATAGATAAGGTTTCCATGGTCTACACGCATTTTAATTCAGCAATAAGCCAAGTAGCAGAAGTAGTTAACTTACTACCGTTAACTCCTCCAGAAGAAAAGGAAAATCACAAAGAACAGGTTGATTATCTGTATGAACCATCAGCTGAAGAAGTATTTGATATTTTGCTTCCTAAATATGTAAACAACATTTTGTACTCTGCCCTCTTAGAATCAAAAGCTAGTGAGTTTGGGGCAAGGATGACAGCTATGGATGCAGCCACAGATAATGCAGGGGAGTTAATAGATAAATTGACACTAACTTATAATAGAGTCAGACAGGCAGCTATTACTAAGGAAATTACAGAGATAGTAGGTGGAGCCGAAGCTCTGAAATAGATTAATATAAGGAATTAAAGATGGCGAAGAGATAAAGAAAGCAATTTGTTCTTATTGTTAAAAAAGGAGGTATGTGAAGTGAGTCGAGAAGAAAATAAAGGAAGAGTCGTACAGATAATTGGTCCTGTACTTGATATTGAATTTCCGTCAGGTAAATTACCAGAAATATATAATGCTGTTACGATTGAAGATAAAGAAAAAGATATTAAGCTTATTGTTGAAACAATGCATCAATTAGGTGATAATAGAGTTCGTTGTGTTTCTATGTCTTCAACAGATGGTTTAGTTAGAGGGATGGAAGCCGTAGACACTGGAGAGCCTATAGCTGTACCAGTTGGCGAGGAAGTACTAGGTAGGATATTTAATGTAGTTGGAGATCCTATAGATCAAGGTGGAGATGTAAAAGGGGAAAAACGTTTACCAATACATCGTCAAGCTCCTGAATATGAAGAATTGCAGACAACAACTGAAATTTTTGAAACAGGTATAAAAGTTATTGATTTATTAGCACCATATGCCCGTGGTGGAAAAGTTGGTTTGTTTGGAGGGGCTGGTGTTGGTAAAACAGTACTAATTCAGGAATTAATCAATAATATTGCCACAGAGCATGGTGGTTACTCAGTTTTCTCTGGTGTTGGCGAGAGGACAAGAGAGGGTAATGACCTTTGGTTAGAAATGGAAGAGTCTGGTGTTCTTGATAAAGTTGCTATGGTTTTTGGTCAAATGAATGAACCGCCAGGAGCCAGGATGAGGGTTGGTTTAACTGGCCTTACTATGGCTGAATATTTTCGTGATGAAAAAGGACAGGATGTTCTTCTGTTTATAGATAATATTTTTAGATTTATTCAAGCAGGATCAGAAGTGTCTGCCTTATTAGGTAGGATGCCATCTGCTGTTGGTTATCAACCAACACTAGCTATAGATGTAGGAGCATTGCAAGAAAGAATTACGTCTACAAAAAAAGGCTCCATAACTTCAGTTCAGGCTGTTTATGTACCAGCAGATGATTTGACTGACCCTGCACCAGCCACTACTTTTGCTCACTTAGATGCAACTACTGTATTATCAAGGGATATAGTTGAAAAAGGTATTTATCCTGCGGTAGATCCATTGGATTCTACTTCTAGAATACTTGACCCTAGAATAATTGGGGAAGATCATTATCGAGTTGCTAGACAGGTACAGGAATTATTACAGCAATACAAAGACTTACAAGATATTATTGCTATTCTTGGTATGGATGAATTATCTGATGAGGATAAGATTGTTGTTAACAGAGCTAGAAGAATAGAAAGGTTCTTATCTCAACCATTCTTTGTGGCCGAACAGTTTACTGGAAAGCCAGGAAGCTATGTTTCTTTAAAAGATACCATTAAAGGATTTAAAGAGATATTAGAAGGTAAGCATGATGATTTACCTGAAGAGGCATTTTATATGGTTGGTACAATTGAAGAGGTAGTTGAAAAAGCCAGAGGACTTGAGGATGGTGAATAAATATGGCTTCTCTTGTTAAGCTAGATATTGTAACACCAGAAGAGCTAGTTTATAGTGAAGATATAGAAATATTAGTAGCGCCAGCAATAGATGGAGAAATTGGTATCCTTCCCAATCACGTTCCTTTAGTTACAGGATTAGATACTGGTATATTACGGATAAAAAAAGATGGTGAAGAATTAAAGGTGCCAATTAGTGATGGTTTTATGGAAGTAAAACCAGATGGAATAAGTGTGGTAGTTAGAACTGCTGAACTGCCACATCATATTGATCCAGAAAGAGCAGCAAAAGCTTTAGAGCGTGCTAAAAAGCGTATGACACAAAATGATAATAAGATAGATCAGGCTAGGGCAAAGGCCGCCTTAGAACGTGCAATCGCACGCTTGAAAGCTGTTGAGAAATATTAAGCAAAGATATAAATTAAAAGCCCCTGCTTTGGGGCTTTTTATCTTTAATTAGAAAAAAAGTATCAAAGTTAGAATTTTGGGAATAATATAAATGTAGGTGATTGCTATGGAAGATAAAATGAGTAACTTGGAAAAAAAATTACTCGAGGGTGTACATGGTAAAAAGGAGTTAAAAAAAGCAGAGAAAAATTTGTATTTAGGAGAATTTAAAGAAAGAGTAATCCGTTACTTAACATATGCTCAAGTGATGGAACAGGGAACATATCCAGACATATTAGAAGCTATAAAAAAACCTGAAGCTAGAAAGTTAATAATAGATCGAGAAATAGATTTACAGGCTGCCAATGATTATATTAAGTTAGCGTCTGCAAATAACTTGCAATTTAAGAGAGTTGATTCCCCTGATTTTAAAGGAGATGTAGCCCTGGTAGTAGTAAGTGATCAAGCTGTAGAAGTAGATGAAAGGAAAGTTTTGTCAAGAGCTGAGCGCTTGCAAGCTAAAGGTATTTCTGATATTATTATTGAGAATCCTGGTGCAAGTTTATGTTCTGATTGTTGGCGTGAATTAGCAGGCAAGGCAGATGAAGAATTAATAAATTATAAGAAAATTGGTTTTTTAGATAAAATATTGGGTGTAAAGTGTGTATGTAAATAGTTTGATCTGTTTATTTAAAGGGATAAATTTAAAAAAAAGAACTAAAGAACTGAAGGATTATTTAAATTTATCACGAATTAGTATAAAGTGCATATTATATAGGTGTATTATCAGTTTCAGGGAGATTTAGTAATAGGATAATGGAAGGGGCTTATAAAAGTGGGTAAATTTTTAATAACTGGAGGCACCCCCTTAGAGGGAGAAATAAGTGTAAGTGGTGCTAAAAATGCAGCATTACCGATTATCACTGCTGCTTTAATGGCAGATGGGCCTAGTAGGTTGCTTGATATACCAATGTTAAGAGATGTTAGAAATCTCTGCACAATAATAGAGAAAATGGGCTGTCGAGTTGAACAAAATGGCAATGAGCTATTAATAGATCCAAGTAATTTGTCAAAACCAGAGGCAGATCATGACTTAGCCAGGAAATTAAGAGCGTCTTATTATATTTTGGGAGTATTATTGGCTAAAAAGAATTGCGCCCGAACCAGTCTTCCTGGTGGCTGTAATATAGGTAATCGCCCCATTGATCTTCATTTAAAAGGGTTTAAAGCTTTGGGTGCAGAGATTAATTTGGATCATGGCATTGTAGAAGTTAAAGCAAGTAAATTAAAGGGAGATAGAATTTATCTTGATTATCCAAGTGTAGGAGCTACAATTAATATAATGTTAGCAGCATGTATGGCAGAAGGTACTACTGTTATTGAGAACTCGGCAAGAGAACCCGAGATAGTTGACCTTGCAAATTATTTGACGGTAATGGGTGCTAAGATTAAAGGTGTAGGAACAGATATTATCAAAATAGAAGGTGTCAAGTCTCTAAAAGGGGCTGAGCATCGTATTATTCCTGATCGTATTGAAGCAGGCACCTTTATGATGGCTGCAGCATTAACACAGGGTAATGTTTTTGTTAAAAATGTACTTGTTGAGCATGTTAAACCATTGATTGCTAAATTAAATGAGATGGGTGTAGACCTTCGTGAAGAAATAGCAGGTGTGCATATTAAGAGTAATGAGGTCTTGAAAGCTGTTGATATAAAAACACTACCTTACCCAGGTTTTCCTACAGATTTACAATCTCAAATGATGGTTTTACTTACTCAAGCAGATGGAACTAGTTTGATAATAGAGACTGTCTGGGAAAATCGTTTTATGCATGTAGATGAGCTAAATAGAATGGGAGCCGAGATAAAGATAGATGGTCATAGTGCTTTGATTAAACCACGGAGATTAACAGGTGCTGAAGTAACAGCTACAGATTTAAGAGCAGGTGCTGCATTAATTTTAGCTGGTTTAGTAGCTAAAGGAGATACAGAGATAAAAGATATTTATCATATTGAGAGAGGATATGAAAATATAGCTTCTAAGTTATCTGCTATTGGAGCAACTATTAAGAAAGTTAAATAATTTTTCAATGCATGCATATATATAAGAAATATAACTATAAATATACTAATATAAAATTAAGTTCTACTCCTTCTTGAGAGGTCATATATATTTATTATGACACTAGAAGGAGTGTTTTATTTTGTGGTCAAAAATAGCTACTTTATTTTTATTTGTCTTTATTATATTGATAATACTTCCCTTTATTTTGTTTCAATTTTTTTTCCAAATTGATAGAGATGAAGAAATTACTATAAGGGTTTATAACCATAAAAAAAATCAAATTGTTCTAATGGAACTAGACGAATATTTGAGGGGGGTTATAGCAGCAGAAATGCCTGCTCTTTATCACCTAGAGGCCTTAAAAGCCCAAGCGGTAGCAGCCAGGACGTACACAATTAGGCAATTAGAGGAGTTTGGAGGTAGTGGTAGTAAAAAATTCAATGGAGCTGATGTTTCAACAGATTATAATGTATGTCAAGCATATATATCAGAAGAAGAAATGAAAGATCGCTGGGGTTTTGTCTCATATTTTTATTATTGGGCAAAGATAAATAGAGCTGTAGAAGAGACTCGTGGTCAAGTTCTTGTTCATAACGATAGATTAATTGATGCTTTATATCATGCAAATAGTGGTGGTATAACAGAATCGGCAGAATATGTGTGGGGGAATTTTTCTCCATATTTAAGGAGTGTAGAAAGTCCTTTTGATTCACATGGAGAAAGGAACTTCCAAAGGTCTTATTACTTTTCATTTAACGATTTCCAAGAAGTTTTTAATATTAATAGTCAGATTGGAATTAATGATATTGATATTATTAATCTTAGCCAAAGTGGTCGAGTTTTAGAAATGAGGGTATTTGATAAAATTTATACAGGTAGAGAAATACGTGAAAGATTAGGTTTAGCTTCAACAAAATTCAAGCTAAACAAAAGTACTTCTATTATACAAATAAATACATATGGATATGGACATGGTGTAGGAATGAGTCAGGATGGTGCTAATGGACTTGCTCATAATGGTTTTAATTATAAACAAATACTACATCATTATTACACAGATGTAGAAATTATCTCTATCTATGATTAATAGCTTAGTCCTCATAAGATACACACGAGTTAAACTTTCTTATTAAAGGGAATTTCATAGTGATTTATCTTTTACACAACTTTCGGAGTTGAATGTATATATTACCCACCTTCTGGTAAAAATAAAGACAGGAGGTGGGTTTATAATGGATAAAAAATTTAAATTTAAACTAGATAAAGATAAAATAAAATTACAGCTTGAGAAATTAGGAAAAAAACTTGCTAGTCAAAAGAAGCATTCTAGAGAGTTGCTAGTGGTTTTCATGATCTTTGTATTACTTGGTTTAGGATTTGCTATTAGTAATCGATCAAATAATAGAGAGATAGATAACTATAGTTTAGGTCAAAACGATATAGAAACTCCTAATATCGGAAATGAACATGAAGGAAAGGATTCTATTTTGTCTAATGATGAAGAACAAATAGCACTGGATTACTCTGCAATTGTAGACAATCAAACTCTTAGAGATTTAAGTAACGATGATGGAAATATAGGAGTCTTTACTGAACCATTAAAACCAAGACAGGATATTTCTACACTTAGTCAAGGTATTAGTCTTATAAAGCCCGTATCAGGAAATATTTTTAAAGAGTCAGGATGGTATTACCATTCTCTATTGGGTGATTGGCGTTATCAAAGTGGCATTCAGTTTGAAGGGCAAAAAGGAGATATCGTAATGGCGTCAGCATCAGGCGAAGTTATAGCTATAAAAGAAGATGATTATAAGGGTATAGTGGTTTTGATAGAACATGAGCAAGGTTGGCTAACTGAATATGGATATTTACAAAGGGCTTCAGTATCAGTTGGCAACAATGTTAGTAAAGGTCAGGAAATCGGAAGAGTAGGAAATACTGGAATGACTAAAGAACCAGCATTATATTTTTCATTACAAAATGGAGATGATTTTCTTACACCACTTGATTTTTTTGAATAAAAATATAATATACTCAAAATTTGAGTGATATAATTAAAGTTTAAAATAACTTTAATTTTTGTAAAACATGGCGGTGAAACATACACCGTCATGTTTTTGTTTTTAAGTATTAAATATATTGGTATATTTCCCCTGAATAACTGCATATACATTAAATAGTATCGGTTCATTCGATGTGGGGGGAATAAGATTGAAGGATTATATTAGAGAGAGGGTTAGTGAGGTTGCTAATTATATTTATGAGACAAAAGCTACAGTAAGGCAGACAGCCAAGATATATGGAGTTAGCAAAAGTACCATACATAAGGACGTTACAGAAAGATTACTAAAAATTGATCCCGAATTGGCGAATAGGGTAAAAAAAGTATTAGAGTTTAATAAAGCCGAAAGACATATTAGAGGAGGTGAAGCTACAAAGAGAAAATATAAAAATAAAAATAAGTGAATTTTATAAGATAATGTGACAAATGGAGGATTAATTAATAGAAAATAAAAATTTTGCAGGAAAAAAAATATGTTTAGAGAATATATAATAATAGCAAGTTATACAAGGGGGATAATGTAAAATGCTGGGACTTTCCAAGAGGATTGGTATAGATTTAGGGACAGCTAACATACTTGTTTTTGAAAAAGGTAAAGGTATAGTATTGCAGGAACCATCTGTTGTAGCCATGGATACTAGTTCAGATAAACCCGTTGCTGTAGGTACTGAAGCTAGAAGAATGTTGGGTAGAACACCTGGTAATATAGTTGCTATTAGACCTTTAAAAGATGGTGTAATTGCTAATTTTGAAGTTACTGAAATAATGTTAAAACATTTCATCACTAAAGCAATTAAGCGTAATAAACTCTTTAAACCAACTGTTATGATTTGTGTACCAGTTGGTATCACAGGAGTAGAGAAAAGAGCTGTTATAGAATCTGCAATGCAGGTTGGTGCTCGTAAGACATTTTTGATTGAGGAACCATTAGCGGCAGCAATAGGAGCAGGTTTACCCATTGGAGAGCCCAGCGGTAATATGGTAATTGATATAGGAGGCGGAACTTCAGAAATTGCTGTCATATCTCTAGGAGGTATTGTAGTTAGCGAATCATTAAGAATTGGTGGAGACCGTTTTGATGAAGCTATAATTCGTTATATTAGGGAAAATTATAATTTAATAATTGGAGAAAAAACTGCAGAAGAAATTAAAATGACTATTGGTTCAGCATTTGTAGATGAAAATAAAGAGTATGAAGTTAGAGGTCGTAGTGTAGTGTCAGGTTTGCCAGAAAACCTCGTACTTGATTCAAAGGAAACCGTTAAAGCTTTTGCGGAGCCTACTCATGCAATATTAGATGCAGTTAGGCGAGTATTAGAAAAAACCCCTCCTGAATTATCTTCTGATATTATGGATAAAGGAATTATTATGACTGGAGGAGGTGCGTTACTGGACGGATTGGCAAAACTATTAAGCAAAGAAACTGATATTCCAGTATTTATAGCAGATGATCCACTAGCTTGTGTAGCTATTGGTACAGGACAGGCACTGGAAGAAATAGATAGTCTTGCTGATTCTTTAATGTCTAGCGAAAAACATAGTTTTAAAACCTGATTTTTTTGACTATAGAAAGGATTTGGTATTTTGAAAATGAAAAAATTATCTTTTATATTTGCACTAATATTTCTTATTATACCTATTATGACTGTAGAAGCAACAGAAATTATGACTTTAGATGAAATTGAGCCAGGAATGAAAGGGGTGGCCCGAACAGTATTTCACGCCTATGAAGTTGAAGAGTTCCCCTTGACTATAATAGACATAGTTTCTCAAACTGGAAATTCTAGTGATTTAATATTGTTTAAGGCTGAAGGTAAGAAGATAGATGATGTAGGCGGTATTGCTTCTGGTATGAGTGGGAGTCCTGTATATATAGATGGAAAATTAATTGGTGCTATTGCTTATGGATGGTCTTTGAGTGATCATCGCTTTGCGATGATTAAGCCAATAGAAGAAATGTTGAAATTGCTAGAAAATCCAAAGCAAGAAGCTATAGAAAATCAACTACTTGATCAATTAAGGACACCTATTTATCTTAGTGGATTTACAGGTAGAAGTTTAGATAGACTTAAAAAAGAATTTGAAGGTTTAGGTTTTGAAGTATTACAGTCAGGTGGAGTATCCAGGCATAATACGGAAACACTTCCATTAGAACCTGGCAGTGCTGTAGCAGTTCAGCTTGCTAGAGGAGATGTAAATGTAGCTTCTATTGGGACACTAACATATCTAGATGAAGATAATCATATTTTAGCTTTTGGACATTCTTTTTTAAATAAAGGTGATGTTGAATATATTTTAAGTAGAGCATATATTAATACAATTATCCCTAGTATTCAAACTCCTTTTAAATTAGGAGCCGCAAGCAATGACATAATTGGAATCGTCGATGTTGATAGAGGTGCCGGAGTGGCTGGTAGATTGGACAATTTTCCAAGAATAATTCCTTTAAGAGTTAGTGTAAGTGATGAGGAAAGAAAAATAGAAAATACTGTAAATGTTCAATTGGTTAGGGATGAAGACTTGCTAACATCTTTAATTACAAATATCTCTTTGCAGACAATTGATTCTACCTTAGATAGAATAGGTAGGGGAACTGCTAATGTTAATTATAAAATTACAGCCAAAGGATTACCTGATTTTGGAATAGAAAGAAGCAATGTCTTTTATAGTAGACATGATATTGCTGCTGTGGCATTATATGAGGTTTATAGAATTATAAATATAATTACTAGTAATCCATTTCAAGAAGTTAATTTTATAGATATTCAATTAGATATAGAGATTGAGAATGAAGATAGGGTTGCTTTGATACAGGAAGCAAAGGTTTTAAATGAGATTATAAATCCTGGCGACACAGTAGATATAGAGTTGACTCTTCTTCCATATCGTTCTGAGCCTTTTAGCAAAATGGTATCTATTGAATTGCCAGACGATGTTAATACAGGTATAGCCACACTGCTTATAGATGGTGGTTTGACTGGCGAATCATATCAAATGATTCCAGATCAAATAGCAGGGCAAGATGAGACTAATAGGGCTATAATAGAAGGATATAAAGATCTTGATTCTATTATTGAGGATTTTTTAGAAAGACCAAAAAATAATGATTTGATTTTAAAGCT
Source organism: Halanaerobiaceae bacterium ANBcell28 (assembly GCA_037623315.1). GTDB lineage: Bacteria > Bacillota > Halanaerobiia > Halanaerobiales > DTU029 > JBBJJH01. Next base: position 35,698 of record JBBJJH010000014.1, on the reverse strand, counting down.
TTATCCAGGGTATTCAATGCCAGTTTATAATTACCCAACAGAGGAAACAGAGGAATTAGAAGAGGATGAAAATCAGGAGAATATTCAAGATGAAGAGGAACTGGAGATAGACAAGCAAGATGAGGACTATATATATGCAGAAGATGACAGTAATAATATTTCAGAAGATATAGAAGCTTTATCAAAAGACAGCAGTGATATAAGAAAAGTTGTCTCTACTGATTATGTTTTAGAAGGTAGTTTGATAATGGATATTAATATAGAGGCAGTTGAATTTGAACACCATGAAGAAAATAATGAAATAAGTAGTGATGACGGAGAGCAATGATAATAGTGATAAAGGCGAGTGGTGTTGTAAAATAGGCTGTAATAAGCATTATTCGTTATATTAATGTACCCTGATAGGAAATTCTATCAGGGTATTTCCATTAAATACATTATTTAAAGCTTGAATTAAATTAAGAAATATAATATCATTGGAAATGGTAATAGATATTTGGAGGTTCTCATATGAAATACAAGAGTCTTTTCTTTATTGCTTTAATAATGTTCGCAATAATAAGCTTTTCCTTTTTATATAGGAGTGCTTCCTTAGTGACAGGAATTGGGGATGAATTAATAGCATATTTAGAAAAAAATTATCAAGTAGAGATAGATGTTGAAGAGGCAAATATTTGGCCTATTAATCTTCTTAGACTAGAGGAAGTAGAAATAAGGTCAGAAGATGATCAATTTTCACTTTTTATTCCAGAGTTTGAAATATATTATGATGTCTTTAACATATTTGCTGGTTCAGGCATTTCACCTAATATAATTCAACAAGTTCATCTTAGTAAACCCCAGTTGAATATTCAAGTTACTAATGATAGTATTCATGGAGTTGATCTTGGTGAAAATGGTATTAATGGCTTAGAAGATTTTAATCCAGCAGGCTTCATGTCAGAAATATATAGCTTTATACCTTTTGATATAGCAATAGAAGAAGGGGAATTTAACTTTTCCAATGAAAGAATAACAAGTACTTTGCCAAATATGAATCTTTTGTTTAAGGCTGATAATAATAAACAAATGCAGATACAGCTAGATACTGCTATAAATGCTGATAAATTTAAGTGGCAAGATATAGAATTAAAGGATTTTGAACTAGATAGTTTGAAAACAGTTGTATTTTTGAATAATGACGATTGGAATATTTATGTAGAAAGCAGTCAAATTGAAATGTCAGCAATAGATTTAATTAATAAGTTCACTTCAGAACTTACTGATATAGGACTCGATAGTATGGAAGGATATATTTATCCTAGATTGTGGATAAAGGGAACTGGTCTTGAAGTAGAGAATTATGACCTGAGTATAGATTTAAAGGATATTCGATTTGCATTATCTGGAAATGACGAACATTATAACAATCACCTGGAAAACCTTCCTGTAGATCTAAATGGCTTAGTTAAGGGATTTTCTTTTGAAAAAATTAACGGAGAGATAATTTATCAATCTAGCAAGAATACTTTTAGTGCTAATGAAATAGAGTTTTATTTAGATGATAGTGCTTTTAAGTTAGATGCTTATTATAGAATATTAGAAAATAATACAGGTGATATTTATGCTAGATTCCGTTCTACACAGTTAGAACTTAGTAATTTGAAATACTTATATCAGGACAATATAAATGTTTCGGGAAGAAGTGCTTTTGATTTAACAGCTAAAGGGCCAATTGATGATATAGATATTAATTTAGATTTCTCTTTGCTTGATGCTGAGTTAAATGGCATAGCAATTGATAATTTGGTAAGTAGATTAAGGTTTTACAATAATAAAGTATATTTAGATCATTTGAATTTTTTGTTAGATAAGAAAAGTCAAATTGAGCTTGCAGGTGTTTATAATAATAATGATACTAAGTATAGTATTGAATTAGAGACCCGCGATTTAGATTTAGCTATCTTAAAAGAATTTAATATCGATATACAAGAAGAAATGTTCTCGCAAATTTCTGCTCGAACTTCTATAAGTGCAAGCTTGGCTGGGAAAGGCTTTTCTTTAGATAAGTTAAATGCATCTGCTAGCATAGAAATGGATAATACAAAATTTATATTAGCTGAAAAGAAAGAATTAGGAGATATCGAATTGTCTGAAGAGATAAATCTTAGTAAGATTAGTAGTGACTTTTATCTGGCAGATAAGGTTATAATGTTTCAGGACTTGTCTTTTATAGATAAGTGGGGTGAAATAAATATGGCAGGCGAGTTAGCCATAGATAAACCTGAATTTGATATCAAGTTGAATACGGATTCAGTACACTTGTCCTTATTGATGTCTGCACTTGCTCCAACTTGGCAAAAAAATCATCAAAATCAATTAATTAGTGGTGATGCTAAGTTATCAGCAGGAATACAAAGAGGGGCAGATGGTCTATCAATTAATGCAGATATTTCTGTAGATGAAGGTTTTGCTCTAGGATATCGCTATAATATGTTGACAGCAAATCTTGCTTATCAAGAAGATGAATTTCGTTTAGATGGTTTATCATTTGATTTTCAAGGAATTCCAATCTGGGCAGAAGCTAATTTAAGATTTATAAATGATGAAATTTTAACAAGAGCTAATATAAGTAGTGATTCCTTTGAATATGGGCTTATGAATAATATTTTAATAAGAGAAGGTTTAATTGAAGAGCCTTTACCTTTTACAGGAGATATTGATTTAGAACTTTCTCTTGATGGCTTAATAAATAAGCCTAAAATTTTAGTAAAATTAAATTCTGAGAATACTACTTTGGATTATAAAGACATCAAGATTCCTTTAGATGCTCTTAATGCTGTTATTGAGCAAAAAGAGGAAGCTTTATTAGTAAACGAATTGTTCGTCCATAAAGGGAATTCTACTTTACAGGTGGATGGACTTTGGGATTTTGAAGAATTTGATTTACAATATGCGTTAGAAGATTTTCCCATTCAATCAATTGTAAGAGAAGTGATTGAACTTGATCTTGATGGTTTATTGAATCTAAGTGGAGCTATTAGTGGTACTTTTGCTGATTTAGAACTATCTGCTGATATAAATACCTATGGCTTAACTTATCAATATGAAGATATTGGGAATTTGAATGGTGAATTATTATATAGTTCAGATACTATTAGTATTAGAGATCTTTTATGGCAATATGGAGATGGTGTTTATAAAATACAAGGGGATATTAATGATTTGTTATCAAAAGCATACTTTGATTTTATATTCCTTACTGAAGATGCTAATGTTGATCAAATTCCTATTGTTCAAATTCCCCATGCAAATCTTTTTGAAAATTATAGATTCCAAGTTAAGGCAGATATAAATGGATACTTATCAGATATATCATCTCAATTAGAATTTATAGTTAAAAATAAGCTTGAAGAAGATGAAAAAATTGTTTTGTTTGGTGAAATAGGAGAATTTATAGATCTAGAATTAAAGGGAGAGAACTTTGCTGTAGATAATATTTTGCGTGAATTTACAGGTTTGAGTTTTGATGGTAAAATGAATTTTGATGGGTATATACAGGGGGACTTTGCTGATTATACACTCTATATAGATACTAATATTGAAGAAGCTTATTTGGAAAATATAATGGCTGAGAGGATATTTGGCCAAATAGAGCTAAAAAATGCTAGTGATTTCAACATGAATCAACAGATCCTCTTATCGGCAGAGCGTAGTCTTGCTTTTAATAGTTACTTCTCTATTGCAGAAGGTGCAGAAGGGGTGAAGTTCTCAGCAGAAAGTAGGAATTTTCCGTTGGAAATAATTTCGAGTTATGATTCTTCCTGGCCAGACTTCTCTGGTGATCTATCTGGAGAAATAAGTTTTACAGGAGGTTTAGAACAGCCATCCCTTGTGGGAAAAGTGAGCTTAAATGATGTTGGTCTTGATATGGATTTGCCTGATAGATTATCAAAAATAAATGGAGATCTTTTATTTAACGGTCAAGAAATACAAGTGCCTAATATCAATGCAATGTATGGTGATGGTGAATTTTTCATTCAGGGTTTGATAAGACCTTTTAGAGCTAATGATAATTTAGAATTACGTGCAGTTGGTGAAGATTTACCTTTTAATTATGGTTCCTTTGATGGCTATTTTGATCCAGATGTAAGGATTATAGGTCCATTGGATAATCCCTTACTAAAAGGAGATATTCTTACTCATAACTTGAAAGTAGGAATGCCAATAGAATGGGAAGAACCTAAGGGTACTTTCTCTTTTGAACTTGACCTTAATCTATATCCTGGAGAAAATGTTTCTTTAAAAAATAATTATTTAGATATAGCTGTCCAGGAAGGTATGCTAAATGTTTTATATTATGATAAAGAAGTAGATATTATAGGACAATTATCAAGTAAGCAAGGTAGATTTGAATTTTATAATAATGTTTTTAACTTAAATGAAGGTACAGCCACTTTTGAAAGAAGTTTTTACGGTGATGATGCTTTAATTCCTAATATATCTGCAGAAGCTAGAACTAATGTTAGGGGTACTATTGTAGAAGTTCGCTTAAGAGGTAAGGCAACAAATATGGATACTACATTTACTTCATCTCCTGCTCTGGATCCAGATGAGATCCTTCTGCTTTTAACACAAAGAGGAGGATTAGGAGAGTTTATGACTGGTAATTGGACTGGTATAGTTGAGACTGAATTATTTAGAATGCTTCAAAATAGATTTCAGTTAGATTTTATTGGGAATATTCAGGAGGCTTTTAGAGAGGCACTTGAACTTGATCATTTGGAAGTAAACACCTATGATTTTGGCTGGAGTAACGAAGTTGCCATATATATTGGAAAATATATTAACAACAGATTATATCTACAATATTCAGATGTGTTTAAATCTGATTTTGATAATTTATGGAGGGAAGATCCAGGAGAATTATCATTGATATTTTATCTTAATGATGAGTTCACATTGCAAAGTAATTGGATGGGACGGGATAGATACTCTTTTAGTGTAGAGACTAATATACAGTTTTAGAAAGGATAATAAAGATGGATCTTTATTTCAAAGAATTAAGTAAAATTAATATATTAGCTCCTGAGGATGAAGAATTTTTATGGCAGAAATATAAACAAGAGGATGACTATCAATCACGACAAGAATTAATTAAAGCTTATCAACCTCTTGTTTTTAAAGTAGCTAAGCAGATTAGTGATAGACAGGATGTTTTAATGGATTTAATTCAAGAAGGAAATATAGGCTTGATTGATGCTGTTGATACCTATAATCCTTCACGTGGTACTAAATTTAGTACTTTTGCTATTTATCACATTAGGGGGAGAGGCCTAGATTATTTGAAAAATGGCATTAAGGAACTATCCTTTCCCTTGGATATATATCCAGATGAGTTTGAAGATAAAGTAGTCGATAAAGATGCTTTTGATAGAATAATAAAAAGTCTAAAAGAGCTTCCAGACCGAGAAAAAGCGATTATAGAGGGAATATATCTAGCAGATAAAAAGGCAGATAGTCTGGCTTTAGAAATGGAAATAAGTCTTTCTTATCTTTATAGATTGCAGAAAAAAGCAATTAAAAGATTGCGTGGAAAATTGTCTCGCTTTATTATGAAATGGAAGTAAATTATGATAGATAAGAAAAACGGCGCAAATGAGTACAAAACAGGAGAAATATAGAGTAAATTGCTTCTAATACACTTAAAACAGCTATAATGATAGAAAACAGGATGTCAAAATTACTCTCTTATTAGGGATATTATACTGAAAGCAAAAACATGCTTTTTAGACTAAAATAAGGTGGTGAGAAATTAGTGTGATTAGTATTCTTAAGCATATTTCCTTTGCACGCGATTGGTTAGATAAGGCTGAAGAAAAAATAAATTATGGAAGTTTGCTTGATGGTGAGTTATATTTATCTTTGGCAGAAGCTGAAGTTCGTAAAGCCTGGGAAGGAAGTGTTTCCCAAAGAAGAGAAGAAAAAAGCAAGCAAAAAAGTAAGAAAAGACATTATCTCTTTGCTTCTGCATTGGCTATAGCACTTGTTTTTCTCTCAGCGACTTATTTATATACACCAAGTAATGTTGCTGAGACAATAGAACTTCAACTTACAGATGGTTTTAGAGAAAGAGCAAGTCAGTATCAGGAAGAGAATGAAATACGCTTAATAAACGTAGATTTTATGATAGATAATAATATTGACAGGGGGAATTTAAATTGAAAAAATATTTTATACTTACATTTACTCTTACTTTAGCATTTGTATTGATTGCTATTCCATCTAGTGCAGATGTCCTATCTAATGCCGGAATAAATTTTCAAATAATTAGTGGGATTGCGTTGGAAGGAAATGATTATGTGGCAGACCAGGAAATATTGTCATTAATTGAAACAGAAGTTGGCGAGTTTTTAAATGAAGAAAAAATAAAGTCTGATTTATATGCGATTTATGATTTAGGCTATTTTCAGGATGTTAGTGTATCATTACAACCCTATCAGGGTGGCTTAAAGGTTATCTATGAATTGTTGGAATATCCTTTAGTTAAAGACATTATACTCAAAGGAAGTGAGTCATTTACTGCAGAAGAATTAATTGATCTTATTGATATTGAAATTGATCAGATTCTCAATCAGGATAAGTTATTTGAAGGAAGACTTGCCATTGAAGAATTATACCATGAAAATGGCTATGTACTAGCTACTTTTACTGATATTAATCTTTCTGAAGATGGTGTCTTAACTTTAGAGCTTAATGAAGGATATATTAATGAAATTATTATAAAAGGTAATGATAAAACTGAGGATTATGTAATTATAAGAGAATTAGAATTTTTTGAAGGAGATGTTCTCAATACAGAAATAATACAACGTTCTTTTCAGAGAATTGTACGTTTAAATATCTTTGAGGAATTTAATCCTACACTTGAACCAATAAAAACTGGAGAGAATAAAGCGAATATAGTCATTGACCTTAATGAAGGAAAAACTGGTAATTTAGGGGCTGGTGTTACCTGGAGTTCACAAGATGGATGGTTAGGTTTTATTAATATTCAGGAAAGAAACTTTATGGGTAGAGGTCAAACCATAGGATTTAGTTGGGAGTTTGGTGGTGTTACAAACTATTCAATAAGTTTTAATGAACCCTGGTTATTTGGTACACCTACTTCTTTTGGTATAAGTCTTTATGATAGAACAAGTACTATAGAAGAAGGGGAAGATGAAAGTGAAGAACATCGCCGTGGGGGGAGTATTTCATTAGGACATAGATTAGTTGATGACTGGAATGGTAGAGTTAGGTTCAAGATAGAGGATTCTACTAGAACTAGTATAGAGGAAGATGATGAAGTTGAACCAGAGATTGAAAAAAGTAGTGTTCGTAGTTTAACGTTACAGGTAAATAGAGATACTACTAATCATCCGTTTAATCCAACTAGTGGTTCTATAGATACTTTTTCTATTGAATATGCCGGGCAAATGCTTGGTGGAGATGCTGACTTTACTAAATACAATCTTGATATGAGAAGATATTATCCAGGCTTTAGGGATGAGCATGCCTGGGGATTTAGAGTTAAAGCTGGTGCGAGTCAAGGTGTATTGCCTTCAGTTGAAAGGTATCGGGTAGGTGGTTCAGAAAGCCTGAGAGGATACCAACACGGTGAACTTACAGGTACAGAAATGTTATTGTTAAATGCAGAATATCGAGTTCCTATAGCAGATAACTTTACAGGAGTTGTTTTTGCAGATGCTGGTAATGCTTGGGATGGATTGCGAAATACTGATGTAAAAGATCTTAACTTCTCATATGGAGCTGGTATTAGAATGAATACTCCAATTGGTCAGGTTAGATTGGACTATGGAATTAAACTTGAAGGCGGGGGTCAACCTCACTTTAGTATTGGGCATGCTTTCTAACTAAGTATTATGAGATAGTGATTAAGAGATTTGATTCTAATTTTGTAAATAATAATTTATTTTAAATACGCAAATGAAGGTATATCTTCATTTGCGTATAAACTGAAAGGGGAAAAAATATGAAACGATGGAGAAGTAAATGTACTATGTCCTTATTATTAATCTTGCTGCTTACAAGCGTTCTGTCATTATATTTAGTTCCTAATACCTTTGCTCAGTCTGAGTACGTTGGAAGAGTAGCTTATATAGACCTCTGGGCTGTTTTTAATGTTCATCCAGAAAAACCGACTGCTGAGGCAGAATTAAATGACTTAGCTCAGTCTATGCAGTCTGAACTTGAAGAGAGAGCAAGAGATCTTACGGCAGATGAACAACAGGAATTATTAAAGCAATACCAAAGTAAATTAAGTGAAAAAGAACAGGAATTAATTCAAGAAATAATCGATTCTATTAAAGAGGTTGTTATTATTTTAGCAGAAGAAAAACAACTGGAAATGGTTTTAGATAGTAAAAATGTTATATATGGTGGTTATGATTTAAGTGATGATATTATAGAGCGTATAAATAAAGAGCTGCAAAGTGAAGAGACTATAAATTTAGATGACGATAGTTTGATAGAATTAGAATATTCTTCAAGTTCTGATGAGTAATTATAGTTGAAGTCTTGCTGCTTGCTAAGGAATATAATTTTATACAAAGAAATTGATGTTCTATATAAAGGGAAATCGGAGGTGTTAGGAGACGATGAAATGGGTATTAAGATTATTTTTAACTGTAGTGATGATTGCAATAATGGGTAGTATTGGATTAATATATGTGATGTCAAGGGAAATTGTACCTCCTGACATTTCAAATATAGAGTTAAATTTAGTCTTTGATAATAATATTAGGCAAAGCATAGAATTAAGACAGGAAAAGCAGCATTTATTAACACAAAAAACTCAAGATTTAGAAGAACAGGCACAATTACTTGAAGATAAAAAAAGGCTTTTGGAGAAAAGAACCAAGGAATTAGATGAATATATCTTTAATGAATTAAAAAAAGTAAGAGATAGATATCAAAGAGAAATAGACATATTTGAAAATGAGCTTGATCATGATTACATGCAATTTGAAAGAGATAAGCAACAAGAATATGTGGAAAGAATTATGGTAAGGCAAGAATTATATCAGAGAAGAATGCTTGAAAGAATAAATCATTATGAAGAATCTTTGATTGGGGAATTAGCAGAAAATAATCAGAAATTAATGCAGGAATATTATCGAAAAAAATTAAATTATGATCTAAAGATGAATTTTTTAGATTTATCTGAAGAACATGAAGCTGAGTATAAAGAAAAATTGGACTCTATAGAAAAAAAAATCTTAGGTTCTTTAGAAGAAAGAGAAGAAGATATATATATTAGACTAGATAAAAAAGCTAATGAATTGGAATTAGAATTTAATGGACTATTAAGAAAATATGAAAATAACTTAAAAGAAGATTTAGAAAAAGACTTATATGAAAGACAATTAGAAGATAATCAAAAACTTGATGATTTTCTACGACAACAAGAAAAATTAATGGACGATGAGTTTTTGAGCATAAGTCAAAAAATAAACGAGAGAAGCGAAGAGGAGTTTGCAACTTTAAGATCTTTAATACAAGAAATATCAAAAGAGTATTATCAAATTCAATCTGAGGTTTCGATTCTGGAAAAGGAAGTGATGTATTAGATGAAAAAAATACTTTTATTTACTCTGTTAATGTCTTTGTTTTTTTTAGTAGCATGTGACAATGCTGAGCCAGAACAGACGGCTGTTATGGATTTGCAACTAGTATTAGAAAATAGCAGTAGAGCACAAAAAATGCATCAAGAATTATTAGAGATTGGTAATAAATTAGAAGTCAAATATGATGAAAGAGAAGAAGGAATGTCTTCGGGTGAAAGCCAAGAGGAACTAGAAAAAATATATCAAGAATATATGGAACACAAATACTTTTTAGAATATAATTTAAATCAGGAGATAACTAGAGTAATTGAAGAAATAGCTAGTGAAGAAGGAATTGACGTTGTCTTATTGAATCAAGGAGTATATTATGGTGGTATAGACATTACCTCACAAGTAATAAATAAGCTAGATGAGCTGGATGGTGAATAGTAATGTTAAATAAAAAAGTATATACAGCAGAGTATTTAGCAAAAAAAGTAGAAGGTAAATTAAATGGGGATTATACAGGAAAGATAAGCGAAGTAGCAGCTGTTAGCGAAAGCAATGAGACATCTATTACATTTGCTGAGAGTAAGAATTTTATTAAAGCCGCAAAAAAATCTTCTGCGGCTGTTGTAATAGTACCTGAGGGAGTTGAAATATCAGGTAAAACAACAATTCAAGTAGAAAATCCTCGTTTAGCATATGCGATAATTTCTTCCTTATTTGCTCCTGATATTTATTATAAACCAGGAGTTCATAAATCAGCAGTTATTGCAGAGACAGCTAAAATTGGAGAGAATGTTTCTATTCATCCTAATGTAGTAATTGATGAAAATGCAGAAATCGCTGATAACGTAATATTAGCACCTGCTGTTTATATTGGTAAAAATGTAAAAGTAGGTAAAAATACTTTGATACATCCTAATGTAGTTGTGGAATATGATACTGAAATTGGAGATAATGTGATTATACAAAGTGGTACTGTAATTGCTTCAGATGGATATGGTTTTGTTAGTACAGAGGAAGGTCATTATAAGATACCTCAATTAGGAAATGTAATTATAGGTGATGATGTAGAGATAGGGGCAAATGTAACTATTGATCGTGGGGCAAGTGGCCCTACCATGATTGCTAAAGGTACTAAGGTAGATAATCTTGTTCAAATTGCTCATAATGTTAAGATAGGCCAGGAATGTTTGATTATAGCACAGGTTGGTATTGCTGGTAGTTCAGAATTAGGAGACAGAGTTATTCTAGCGGGCAAAACTGGTGTTGTAGATCATATTAAGATTGCGGATAATGCTACAATAGCAAGCAATAGTACAGTTACAAAAGATATACCTTCTTCTGTCTTTTATTCAGGGAATCCTGCTCATGACCATAAGAGTGAATTAAGGGAACAGGCAGCACGTAGACGTTTGCCAGAATTATTGAAAACTGTAAAAAAATTAGAGAAAAAAATAAAAGAATTGGAGAGTGAAATAAGTGAGAAAGACTAAATATATCATTTTAACTGCAATTATACTTATATTATTAAGTACAAATGTTATGGCAAATAATAATCTAATAACAGTACCAACAGCTAATGTAGCTAATAGACCTTATATTTATGGGGAAATTCTTTCATCTAGAAGACAGGTTGAGATGGCTTATGGTATAACTCCTCAAATAGAAGTTGGTGCTATGCTTAGGTCGGACAGAAATAAAGACCCACAACTTGGCTTAGTAGCTAAAACTATTCTAGTAGAAGAAACAGCTAGTACCCCATCTGTAGGAGTAGGAATCAGAATGAATGATTTATACTTTGTTACTAGCAAAAACTTAGGATTGGGCATTCAAGGCCATTTAGGTATAGGTAATGGTGAACTTTCTGGTCTTTTTGTGGGTTTTAATACTATTCTAAATCCTGTATCTGTTAGTCAGTCTAATAGACCTGCTCTTCCTCCTATACAATTGATGGGAGAATATGCAAATGAAAAAATAAATTTAGGTGTAAGCATGAGGTTACAAGATAACATGAATTTTGATCTTGGATTATTGGATATGAGAACATTAAAATTAGGTTTAGGATATAGATTTTAAATAATATACACAAACTTCGCAGATGAATTTATAGCATAAAGCCTGCTTAGCCATGACGGCTACGATAGCCTAATATCCAACTTTAATATCAAAAAAGTAGTACCTTTAGGTGTAAATTATCCATGCGTGTATAAAAGAGAATTTAGGTGTAACTTCATCTACCGAAAGAAGTTACACCAAAACTAAAAACAAAGGGCTTATACTCTGAAATACCTAGAGTATAAGCCCTTTGTTTTGCATAGTTTATATATAATTTACTTACTACTTACTTTAAATCTTCCTTTAGTTGAATTATAAAGTTCTTTTCCTCAGGGACGTTGATTCTAACTAGTCCGTTGTATCTACCTTTTTCAGCAAATATATCCCATGATCCTTCTTCTAATGCTAATGTAAAATCCTTATTAACATTATCTATACTACTTATTTTTTTTGCGCCATTCTTATTATTTATTGCAATAATATTTATTTTATTGTTGGAATTATCATTATAGTTATTATCACTGTCTTGTTGTTCAATTCCTAATGCTCTATTAATATTTATAAGTCCTGCACCATATTCTTGAGCACTACCTAGTTTATCTGCGCTATCTTTTATAATATTTCTTATTTCTGTAGGGTCATTAATACCAGTACTATATAACAATGCAATTAAACCTGAAACATGAGGGGTAGCCATTGAGGTGCCCTGTGACCAACTGTATTCATGAACAGGTCCATTTTCAGTCATATATCCAGCAGTACTTAAAATAGTATTATGTTTGTATCTTAGAAGTGAACTATTTCCACCTGGTGCTACAACATCAAGTTCTGGACCATAATTGGAGTAAAATGCTCGTTTCTTATCTGGACCTATTGCTCCAACGCTAATAACTTCAGGGTATCTAGCAGGATATAGTATAGGTGAACTTCCATTGTTGCCAGATGCTGCTACTACTGTCACGTTATTATCTACTGCATATCTAACTGCATCTCGTAAAGACTTGGAATCTACAGAACCAGCAAGACTTAGGTTGATAACATCAGCACCATTATCTACCGCCCAGTAAATACCAGCTATTAAGGCACTATAACCGCCACTTCCTCCTGGACCTATCACTCGAATAGGCATAATACTAATATCCCAATTTATTCCAGCTATTCCTTCGTTGTTATCAGTCATAGCCCCTATTATGCCTGCTACATGAGTACCATGACTAAAGTCAGGATCGCTGTCTATTGGATCAAAGTCATTATCAACGAAGTCATAACCCTCAACAATATTAGCGTGCAAATCAGGATGGTCTAGTAGAATGCCAGTGTCAATAACTGCTACTGTTATATCGCTTGATCCTTGGAAGCTAGACCAGGTTTTTTTTAAATTAAGCATTTCTAAGTTCCATTGTTGTGAAAAAGCTGGATCATTTGGTGTAGTACTTTGGACATGAATAAGGTAGTCTGGTTCAATATATTCAATTTTATTGTTTTCTTGTAAAGAATTTAGTAAACTATTGTCATCATGGTTCTTAAAACTAACCTTATACATGTCTTTAGAGATTTTTCTTACTTGTTGAGCTTGATCATCCAAAAGTGTATTTTTTATGTAGCTTTTTTCTACAGCTTGATTAAATTTAATAATATATTCCTGAGGATTATAAAATGCTGTTTCAATTGGTGCAGTAGAAATATCATTATTTATACTAGCATTTTTTAAGCTACTTTGACTAAATATTTCTGCTTGAGTCTCATTTAGTTCTATACGCCCTTGAACAAGAAAAGTATCATCATAATTATTAGAACAGCCAAACAGGAAAGCGATAGCAAAAACAGTAAACAATAGCAATTTCATTTTCTTTCTTTTTAACATAATTAAACCTGCTTTCTAATATTGTTTTTTACGAAGCTTGTACGAATGAATTAGAAATCTACAATAAATGACTTTTTCATAATTAATCATAAGTAACGATTAAAAAAAGTTAGGCGAAGTATAGTTGATTAATTATGAAAAGCTAAATAAAGAAAAATTATATTGAATAAATTATATAATGCTATATAAATTTAATTATACATTTTTTAACTAAATCCTTTAGGTAGTTGATGGAAGTTTTTATTTGCAGGTATTTCAGTATAATGGTAGAATATAATATAGTAGTAATAAAGTTTGACTAGAATAAAGTTTTTAAGATTCTTTAGACAATTCGGATGGATAATAGGAGAGTTACTTATGCAAAAATTATGGAAAAAAAGAATAATTGATATTTATCTGATGAAAGAGGTTTTGATACCATATATTGTTGGTGTAGCTATTATTACTGTTATAGGTTTAAGTAATTTTTTGTTTCAGCTTACTGATTTGATAATAGTAAAAAATATATCTATTGATATAGTAATGCGCCTACTTATATATCAACTACCTGATATAATTGTACAAACATTTCCTATTGCAGTATTGTTTGCAACCATTCATGGTATGTCACGCTTAAATAGAGAAAACGAATTTACTGCTTTAAGACTTGGTGGTGTAAGTTTATACCGTTTAATATTACCTTTAGTGATTTTAGGTATTTTAATAAGTGTTCTTACTTATCAAATGAATGAAAGAGTAGTTCCCTGGACAAATCATGAGGCTCAGAATATTATTAGGCGGCATGTATTGATGCAAACAATGCCAGATGTTCGTGATAATGTTTTTTTTCAGGGACCTGAGGGGAGGCTTTTTTTTGTAAGTGAATTTGATGAACAAAATGATTTACTCGAAAAGATAGTAGTTTATAATTTGCCTCGAGGTAATGATTTTCCTGAAATGATAACCGCTAGTTCTGGCAGAGTGGATGGTAATGTATGGCATCTAGAAGGGGGGATCATTCATCAATTTGATAGCGATGGAGAGTTGTATCATGGATTAATTTTTGACCATATGGAGTATGAGGTTGCTAGTGAAATGGAAACCTTTTTTGGAGAACAGAGAACTACTTCAGAAATGAATAGAGAAAGATTAAAAAGAGATATAGATTTATTTCAAAGAAGTGGGATTAAAGTGGTCTCTCTTTTAATAGACTATCATCTTAAACTGTCTATGCCTTTAGCTGCTTTGATTTTCATATTAGTAGGAACTCCTTTAAGTTTGAGCAGCAAAGATAGTCGTTCTGCAAGTATTGTTATAACAATTGTAATAATTTTCTTGTATTATTTAGTATTATCATTATCTCAGTCTTTTGGTAAAAATGAAAGGATTCCACCTTTATTAGCAGCATGGTTACCCAATATTATATTTGGGATTCTTGGTATATTATTAATGGTTTTAAGAGAGAAATGGCAAAATTGGGCTAGCAAATTTATTCCCTTTTTTTCAGTTTCCATTTTATTATTAGGACTACTATTTTCTGGACAGGCAGTTCAAGCTGAAAGTCTAAATATCACATATGCAGATCAATTGAGTTTTGATCAAGAACAAGGTAAATATGTCTTGAGTGGAGAAATTATGGGTCAATATAGTAAATTTAATATTTTTGCAGAAACTGTTACTATTGTTATGGAAGATGGTAGCGAAATGAAGTTTACTAAGCCAGAAAAAATAGATATGGAAAAAAGCAAGTTTACTGGTTGTGACTTACACGATCCACATTATTATTTTGATGCTAGAGAAGTTAGAATTTATCCAGGTGATTATTTAGTAGCTAAACATGTTAGCTTTTGGGAACTTAGTGGAAAGCTTCCCTTAATGTATTGGCCTTATCTTTATATTTCCTTAAAAGAAGACGATCAGAGCTTGATACCTGAATACGGTTACAATGCTGAAAGAGGTTGGTATATTAGAACAACATACAATTACAGATATAATCGGCTACCAGGTCAATTATATGTGGATTATTATACTATTTCAGGTTTTGCTGGTGGTTTCAAACAACACTTTTTTTATGACCACGATTTAGAAGCTTACTTATATCTTTACGGTCAAGAAAACAGGACAAGTATTCCTGGTTTATTTGTATGGCAAGGTGAAATAGATATACAAAATGAGCGTAGTAGCTGGGAGACCGATACTAATGTGAAGTTTGATTATTATGAGAATTATAGTGATTTAAGAGGGAATGTAAATGTCACTAATCGAGAAGATGATTGGTTATTTAATCTTGACTCTGACTTTAAGAGGAAGAATTATTTTAATTCAGAGGATAAGGATGATAGGGATCTTGAATTGGAATTAAAGTATGAGCATAGTGCATTGCCTTATGATTTGGAATATTTTCTAAGAATTGAAAATGATTATCGACATAATCCGGAAGATGGACTTAGTTCAAGATGGGCAGGCTTAAGCTATCTTTCGAGACAACATACTGATAATCTTGAGTATAGGTTAACATTTGAGAGAGATGCACCAGACTTTAGATCTGAAGATGATGAAGAAGATAAGGTTGCTTACTTTCGTTGGCCTGAGTTTGAACTTAATTATCACCCTAGAGGTCCTTTAGATTATAAAATGCAGTTAGGAAGGTATTATGAAGACGACTTAGAAATAGAAGCATTACGTGCTCATGGCGAGGTAAAATACGATAAAGTATGGAATTTTAATAATGTTCGCTTTACTACAGAGCATGATATAAAAGGACGGATATATAAAGAGTATAATAGCGAAAATTATTTTGAAACAGGCAGAAATAGCAATAATATATTTAATCCTAATTTAAATCCATACACATATCAGGGATTACCCTATCAAATAGCTTATAATACAAATAGTACTGCTAGAATTACTTTATTACCGGGATTAACCTGGACAAATAGATATCGTTTTACTGATTTTATAGGTGAGAGTCCATTTGATTTTGATAAGATTAGTAAAAATGATGTATTTAATAGTGATTTAAACTATCGTAGAGGAGATTGGACTGCTAGATTGGGATCTGGATATGATTTAAGTGATCAATTGTATCTACCACTTATTGCATCTATGACTTGGCGGATTACTCAAGCTTTGAATTTGAGCATGGATACTCGCTATGATATAAATGAGGCTGTTTTCACCAGAGATTTAAGGATAGTAAGTAATTACCGAACAGATAAGCTAAATGTTAGACTAAGTACAAATTATGATATAAATGATAATATATTTGATGATTTTGTTTTAAGAACTACTTATAATAAGGAAAATCTTAGCGTTAATTTTGCTACTTCATACAATATACATGATAATAGATTTGGTGATATAGTATTTACAAATAAATATAAGGGAGAGCATTGGGAGATAAATAATGGTTTTAAATATGATCTTGAGAATTATAAATTAGAGGAAATTGATAATCAAATTATTTTTGAACTTGAAGATGAGTGGTATTTTGAATTAAATAATAGTTATGATAATCTTCAAGAGAGATTTGATACAGCTAATTTAGCTTTAAGGAAGAACTTCCATTGTCGTACGCTAACTTTTAAATATGATTATGTAAAGCAGGAGTACACTTTGGAATACAATATAAATCTTTTCCCAGAGCAAACTATTCAAATTGGAAGTAGTGCTGAAGATGAGTTTATGTTTGATTTTGGATTGGATGAATTGATTGATATGGAAGATTAATTGACGATTAATTATGAAAGAGAAGTTAATTAAGAAAGAGAAATTAATTAAGAAAGACCCTTTTATAGTAAAAATTGTAATGTGGATAAAAAGAAATTAGAAGGGAATGATTTAATGAAAAAAATATCTATATTTTTATTAATAATAGTAGTCTCATTTACTGCTGTAGTTTTTGGAGAAAGTAATGATCTTGAGGAAAGCAGCGAAAACAATCTTCGTGATTCATTAATTATTAGGACGGGACGTTTGGTTAATAAGGATAATAGTAATGAATTTAGAGAAGGTATGACTATGATTAGAGGTGATATTCAGATTGAATCTGAGTGGGGTATATTTTACGAAAGAGAAAATAAAGCAGAGATATTTGATAATGTAAGATTACGCCATAGTAAGGGTGAGATTAGAAGTGGAAGTATGATAGCATTGCTTGATGATGACAAATATATTTTTGAAGATGATGTTAGGATGTTACAAAAGTTAGATGATGGGGAATTTACACTTCTTGCACCTTATTTAGAATTGATGGAAGAAGATAATAGTTTTGAAGCTAATCAAGGTGTAGTTATAGATTATAGTGGAAGAATTATTAAGGCTGACGATGTAATTTATAATGCTCAAGAAGAATTAATGGAGTTATTTAATAATGTTTATATAGAAGAAGAAAATGGGGATTGGGTTAAGAGTGAGAAAGCAATTTTCTATCTTGATAGAAATGAGTTTATTGCCAAAGATGGTGTAGAACTAGAGATTCAGTTGTAAGCAAAACATTATCCATAAATTGCATAATGGATACCATTTACATTCACTTCCATTCAGTGGTATAATAGTTCATGGATGGGAGTGAGAGACATATGTTTCTTTTTAAATCTGATTTTAGAAAAGATATAATAATACTTATAGTAGTAACTATTCTATTGGGATCGGTTTTAGTAGTTATAGGGGGTTATCTTACTGATAATTACTTTGTCAGTATGGTTAGTGGTATTATAGGTGATTATGGGGAATATGATTTACTTTTTACTATTGCTAGTGATAGTGATGAACTTGCTTATAATCAAATAGGAAAAATAGCAAATGATCGCTTGCCTGGCTCAAGGCTTATTACTGGTCCTAAGGTTGCAGGTAGTAGTAACTTTTTTCTAGAGATACCCGATGAGTTTAAAAATGAAGAGATATATGTTGATTTAGGAAGATATTTTAGTGATATTCCAGGTATGATGAGTATAACAACTATGACAGAACCTAGATTGTCTATTAGGGGTTTTAGAGGTAATACACGTTCTATTATGAGACCTTTGCTTGAAGAAATTGATGGAATAGATTTTCTTTATCCCACCAGTGATGGACTGGATATTATTGTTGAAAAACCGGAATTAGTTTCAGAAATTCAAAGAGAAATTACAAATTTAATTAATTCTTATACTTTGTTAGAAATAAGATATCCTCTAGATTATAAGGTTGATAATTTGCATGAGAAAAAGAATAATATTATGTCTTTGATAGGAAATGACGTAGAAGAAGTTATAGATGTTACAGGAGATAATGACCCTGAAAGAGTAGCTTTACTAAGTAGTTTGCAACAGATGCAAACATTTTTACTGTCTTATGCGAGTAAAGTTGTAATTGAAGATCTTGAAAATAGTGATGCTTTATTTATTGGAAGCCGTCTGCTGGCGAAGACAAGTCAAGATTCTTTTTTAGAATTGAAAGTGATAGAAAAGCAAAATCAGGAAGTTATTGCTTTGATAGAGCATGGTGATATAGAAAATATAAGCTCCAAAGAAGTAGATGTTTTTCATGTAGATGCTAGAGGACAGCAGGGGGAATTCTTGGCCAGTGGGATAGTTAATAATCCTCGGCAGGATTTGGCTCTTACTCTAGAAAGACTGGATGAAATTGCTCCTACTTTGGATAGTTTTATTGCTCAAAGTGAACAATTGATAGTTTTTAGTGACAATATGGCAGATAATCTTTCTAATGTTAATCAGGGTTTAGGACAACTAGCTAATACCAGTCAAAGATTAACTGATTCCTTAAACGAGTGGCAGCAACAAGGATTGTCGGATTTTTTAGATGAATTATTAACTATTTTGGATGATATTAGATATAATGTTGGTGACATATCAGATATCCAAAGAGATTTGATTAGGACTAGTAATAGTTTAAAAGAAGGTGCTGCTTTAATTGAAGAAAGAATAGCTTTTGTGCCTAGAAATAATATTATCTATGAACAGCTCTTTGATTTAAAAGAGGTATTTTTATTGCTGGCTACTAATCTTGATAGTAATTATGATGTGGTTTCTGAACGTTTAGATGAAATGAATCCTGTAATTAGCTCTATAGATGGTTGGCAAGATAATATTCAATCTTTATTAAGGGTTGAGGAGACTCTAAATAGTGGAGCTGATTGGGATGAAGTAGAAGGAATCATTGAGGAAATTGAACAGACTGCTAATGTTTTAGATACTGATCAATTACAGGAAAGTCTAAGTTCCATTCAGGGAATTTTACTTGAATTACAGGAACATCAATTACCGATAATTTTAAATCAGCTTTCTTATATTCAAAATTCATTACCTGATTTAAGAGAAGAAGAGATTGTGGAGACGTTGAATTTGATTGATAGTTATATAGCTGGTGAAGTTATCCCTGGGGAACAAATACAGCTTCTGATTAAAGGTGATTATAATAGTAAGTCATTAATTGATGATATTAAAACAATCGTTTATAACCCAGCTGTTACTTTTATAGAAATGGATCCAGGTCTTTTGCAGCCAAATCCTCGAGCAGAAATCTTTAATATTCTGACTGAAGTAAGGGCTGTAATCACAACTATTATTGCTTTAATATATATACTATTGATAATGATATTAGATCAAAGCTTAATTATTAGTATTTTGAAAATAAAAAAAGGATATGCTTATTTATATGCTTTTTTAAGTGGCGGAATAATTCTAACTATGATTTCTTTTATTGGTCAAATACAATTTGCATATATAAACCCACAGATGGAATTAGTGATCGGAGGGGGCTTAGGCGTATTGCTTGCTTTACTTTCCAATATGCTCAACCCTGTTAATTATGAAGAATGGGAAGCGGGAATTGCACTTGGGTTTTCTCCAGCAGAAATCATGCATGAGATTATTATTCCTTCTGGAAAACCTGGCTTACTCTATTTGCTTAATTATCCTAAAATGATTTTTAGGAATAGGAGGGGATAGTTTTGCTGACAATAAATAATTTGAAAAAAAGCTATGACGATGATATAGTATTAAATGGATTAAACTTCACTTTAGAGCCTGGTGAAATCGTAGCTATTTTAGGGCCTAGTGGTTGTGGTAAATCCACCTTTATTCGTACTATTAATCGTTTGGTGGAAATCGATGCAGGGGAAATATATTTTAAAGGACTTCCTCTGCACAACTTGGATTCAGAAGAAATGGAGGAAATTAGACAAAACATTGGTTTTGTTTTTCAACATTTCAACCTAATTAGTCGTTTGTCTGTTAAGCAAAATGTTTCTTTGGGATTAGTAAAAAAAGGTTTTAGTATTGAAGAAGCTTATCACAAGTCCCTTTTAGCTTTGGATAAAGTTGGCTTGAAGCAACTTGCTGATGTTTCTGTGACTAAGCTTAGCGGTGGTGAAAAACAAAGAGTAGGTATAGCACGGGCTTTGGTTTTGGAGCCTGATTTGATCTTGCTTGATGAGCCAACAGCTTCATTAGATCCTATTTTGGTAAGGGATGTTCTCGATGTATTGGAGGATATAGCTAAAGGACGTCAAAACACATCAATGATAATTGTTACACATGAAGTTACCTTTGCGCGAAGAGTCGCTGATAAAATATATTTTATGGATAAGGGTAAGTTTATTGAAAGTGGTGAGCCAAAGGCTGTTCTTAATAATCCTAGGTCATGGATAGGCAAAAAGTACAAAAGTATAATAAATTATAAATAAAAGCTCTAGTTATGCAGGAATTTTAATATATATAGTGAATAATTTATTATGAATTTCTTTATTTTGAAAAAATATAAAATTAGTCTAAGCTTTCATCTTATTTTAAATATTTTTAGGATATTTTGGGGAAGGAGGAGGAAGAGTGTTTCAGAGACAAGAGATGCAAAGAACTATTGCAAAAGCAATAGAGTATTCTGGTATTGCTCTTCATACTGGTAAAGAGGTCAATATAAGATGTTTCCCTGCTGAAAGTAATACAGGTATTGTTTTTCGTAGAGTTGACCTTAATGACCACCCCGAGATACAGGTGAAACCATCTACTGTGGTATCGACAAAAAGATGTACTAGTATTGGTTTGTCGAATCGTTCAGATTGTGTAGTTCATACAATAGAACATTTAATGGCAGCTTTATGGGCTTTAGGAATTGATAATCTAATAATTGAAATAGATAATGCAGAAACTCCAGTTGCTGATGGAAGCGCCTTATCTTATATAAAATCACTAGAAAAGATAGGTACAGTGGAATTAAAGTCAGCACGGAAAATTAAAGAAATAAATCAGGCTATTTATCATAAAAAAGATGACATGTATCTTGTAATTATGCCTTATAATGGATTTAAAATCACTTATACATTAGTATATGACCATCCAGTAATAGGCACACAGTTTTTTGAATATGACAATGCTATAGATGATTTTATTAAGGAGATTGCTCCTGCACGAACTTTTGGCTTTGAACGCGAAGTTGAAGCTCTCCATAGAAGGGGTTTGGCTTTAGGAGGAAGCTTAGAAAACGCTGTTTTAATAGGTGAAGAAAAAACAATCAACCCTTTGCGTTTCCCCGATGAATTTGTTAGGCATAAAATTCTTGATATAACTGGTGATATGTTTTTAAACGGTTATATAAAAGGGCATATAATTGCCGTTAGGTCTGGGCATCATCTTCATGTGGAGTTAGCAAAAAAGATAGCCGCAAGTGTTTGATTCCATTGAAAAATTTTGATATAAGTTTCTAAAGTTGTTTTTAATTATAAATGAATCTAGTATAGGAGGAGTATAACGTGATATATATTGAAAAAATACAAAATTTATTACCGCACAGGTATCCCTTTTTGCTTGTAGATAGAATTGAAAAAGTTAATGAAGGGGAAAGTATTGTTGGCATTAAAAATGTCACTATGAATGAAGAGTTTTTCCAAGGTCATTACCCTGGACATCCTATTATGCCAGGAGTTTTAATTGTTGAGTCAATGGCACAAGTTGGTGGTTATTTAATGATGCTTGATTTAGAAGATCCTGAAGAAAAGTTGCCATTTTTTGCAGGCATAGATAAAGCAAGGTTCCGCAAACCAGTAGTGCCAGGAGATCAATTAAGAATTAAAGCTGAGATAATTAAAAATCGAGGTAGGATAGCAAAGATAAGTGCTAAAGCATATGTTGATGATCAAGTAGCAGCTGAAGCAGAATTGATGTTTGCAATACAGGACAAATAAGGGGGAAGTATTTTGAATGTGAAACATGAAGGAAAGTTGCTCCATATGGCTAAGGTTCATCCTTCGGCTATAATTAATCCTGGGGCAAAAATTGGAACAAATGTAGAAATAGGGCCTTACAGTATAATTGGTGAAAATGTTGAGATAGGAGAAGGAACGATTGTTGGCTCACATGTTGTCATTGATGGTTGGACCAAAATAGGTAAGAACAATCAAATATTTCATGGTGCTTCAATAGGACTTGAGCCTCAAGATTTGAAGTATAAAGGTCAAGAGACATATCTTTTTATAGGTGATAATAATATTATTAGAGAGTATGTAACAATACATCGTGGAACAGAAACAGGTCTTGGTGAGACATGGGTTGGTAATAATAATATGATTATGGCCTATTGTCATATTGCTCATGATTGTCAATTAGGTAATCATATTATTATGACTAATGCCTCCAATTTAGCAGGACATGTTATTGTTGAGGATCATGCTGTATTATCTGGACTATCAGGTGTACATCAATTTGTTAGAATTGGTAAAATGGCAATGGTAGGTGCTCATTCAAAAGTTGTAAAAGACGTACCACCATATGTTCTTGTAGATGGCCATCCTGCTAGAGTTAATGGTATCAATGTAGTTGGTTTAAGGAGAAATGGTGTTAAACCTGAATTAAGACATGAAATAAAAAGGGCATATAAAATGCTATATAGGTCTAATTTAAATATTTCTCAATCTATTGAGAGAATGGATCAGGAATTAGATGCTAGTGAAGAAATAGAACACTTCTTACGCTTTTTAAGAAATGCACAAAGAGGGATTTGTCGATAATACATTAATCTTATATTTTTTTAAACGATATATTCTTAGATTAGGCTAATTATTTTGGTAGAAAATATTATTATAAGCATAATTAAAGTAGGTGAATTGATTGTCACATATAGGCCTGATTGCTGGGAAAGGAAATTTGCCAATTGTTTGGGCTAAAGCTGCACAAGAGAAGGGTGTTAAAGTTATAGCATATCAACTAATAGAGGCTGCAGACCAATCCTTAGATGCTTATGTTGATCAAGTAAAAAAAGTAAGTGTTGGTCAATTAGACAAGTTAATAAAAACATTACTTAAAGATCAAGTTGAACAGGTAGTTATGATAGGAAAAGTAGAAAAATCCCTTTTGTATCAAGGCTTGCAAATTGACGATAGGTTTAAAATGTTGATAGCTAGATTAGACAAGCATAGTTCAGATGCAATTACTATTGCAATAATGAATGAATTTGAAAAAGAAGGTATAGAGTTATTGGAACAAAGTATATATTTAAATGATTTATTGGCTACAGAAGGAATCTTAACTAGTGGTGGAGAACTTGCTTCGGAGCTCTTGCAAGATCTAAAATACGCTTTAAAGATCGCTTGTGACTTAGCTAGACTTGAGATTGGACAAACTGTAATCGTAAAAGGTAGAGACGTAATAGCTGTTGAGGGTATAGAAGGTACAGATAAGACTATTCAAAGAGCTGCCAAATATGTTGGATCAGGTATTGTAATGGCAAAAGCTAGTGAGCCTCAACAAGATTCTCGTTTTGACATTCCTACTGTTGGTTTTCTTACTTTAGAAAATTTAATAGATGCTAATGCTAAAGCTCTCGTACTAGAGGCTGACTCAACTTTTATTATTGATAAGAAAAATTTTATAAAAAAGGCCGAAGAACATAATATTATTGTTTGCGCTTTGCGGTCAGAAGATTTGTAATAAAGAAGTTTTGAAAATAATATAATAGTTTAGTATAGTAACCTAGGATTGAGGTGGACTCATTGACAAAAATAATGGTTGCAGCTGGAGAAGTTTCTGGAGATATGCATGCTGCACGTGTTATCAAGGAAATAAATAAAATTAAATCAGATCTTGATTTTTATGGAATGGGCTCTGATTTTTTACAAGAGGCTGGTGTTAGAATCCTTCTTGATCCTATGGATATAAGTTCTATTGGTTTTTTTGAACCTTTAAAAAACATACAAAATCATCTTAAAAACCTTAAGAAAATGAAAAAATCTCTTGATAAAGAAAAACCGGATATTGTTTTTTTGGTTGATAATTCGGGATTTAACATGTTATTAGCTAAAGCCGCCTATAAAAGGAAGATCCCGGTTATAAACTATTTTAGTCCATCGGCCTGGATTTGGGGTAAGTGGCGGGCTAAACGTATGGCTAAATATCGTGCTACAATTGCGTCGGTTTTTCCTATGGAAGAAAAGGTCTATAGGGAGGCGGGAGCCAATGTAGTCTTTGTTGGTCATCCTTTACTTGATATAGTAGATATTCAGGAAAGTAAAGAAGATATCTACAAAGACCTTGAACTGGATCCTTTGAGGACAGTAATAGCTTTAATGCCTGGTAGTAGAAATCAAGAGATTGAGAGTTTATTGCCGATTATGTTGGAAACTGCTGAAAGAATACAAGGTGAAAGAAAAGAATGTCAATTTGTTTTGCCATTGGCAAGGGGCATAAGTAAAGAGCGGGTAGCAAAAATGGCTGCTAAGCATCGGCTTTATATTAAGTTGGTAACAGATAAAACTTATCAGCTAATGAAAGTTGCTGATTTAGCTATTACAGCTTCAGGAACTGCAACTTTAGAAGCGGCTATTATAGGTACACCTATGATAACCGTTTATCGCATAAATCCAGCTACCTACTTTTTAGCCAAAAGATTAGTTAAATTGCAGTATATTTCTTTACCTAATATCATTGCAGATAGAAAGATAGTACCTGAGCTTATTCAAGACTCTGTTAATACTGATCAAATTTATGCTAATGCAATGTCATTACTAAATAAACCTTATAAACTAAAACACATAAGAGATGAATTGAAATATGTTAAAGAAAAGCTTGGTTCAGGAGGAGCAGTTAAGAGAACTGCAGAGTTGATTTTGGCAAAGGCAATAAATAATTGAGGTTGATAAATTTGAGAGATAAAAAAACATTATTATTAAGCTTTGGACTTATTATTGTAATAGTAGGCATTTTTTCAAGCTTATTTTTTTATGATAATCAAACTTATCTTGAAGAATCTCATATAGAAAATGATATAGATTATATGATACCTGATAATCTTTTTAAAGACGTAGAGTTATTATTTTTCAATGAAGATGCTTCAATAGCCTGGTATATAGAATCAGCTGAGCTAAAAAATTATACTAAGGAAAGTTTCTTAGAATTAATGGACATTGAAATTTCTGTATTAGATTTAATTGAAAATGATATAAATAAAAGTTATGATTTTATTTTAGCTAGTAAAGTTGATAGTGCAAGAAAGATTTATGATCTTATTGCCTATGATTCTAGATATGACATAAATGAAGGAAGACTTGAATTATATGGCCCTATTAAAATTGCAAGAGATGATCTTGTATTTGAAACTTCTTATATATCAATGCAAGATGGGGAAAATCTTTTCTATGCAAAAGGTGGAGTAAGTATACAATCTACAGACTTCCTTTTGACTGGTGAAAAAATAGAAGCAGACTTAGCTTTGAATAATATAACTATTAGTGGCAATGAGGAAGAGCAAGTATATTTGACATGGTAGAAGGGAGTGATTCTAATTAAACCGTTTAAGAAAAATATTGAAAATTGGAATAATAGAGCACTTATATATTTTTTTATTTTATTATTTATTATTTTGGCTTTTAATACTTCGTTTAATGTTTTAGCAGAAACAGAGGAAGGTGTATTGAGAGCTAATATTATTTCTTATAGTATTATGGATGGTTTTAATGTATTCCTTGGTGAAGAAAATGCTGTACTGATATCTAAAGCAAACGATATACGTCTTGAAGCTAATCTGCTGCAATATAATTTAGATACAGAAGATTTTTTAGCAGAAAATGAAGTTTTCTTTAAAAGTAATGATTTTGATTTATTTGCTGGAAAAGTAAATGGTAACTTAAGCAAGAGAAATTTTGAGGCTAGTTCTAATATTTTGTTTAAATCTGATGATTTGAAGATAGAATCATATCTTGTCACTTACCAAGAAGAAGACGGTATACTTAATTTTTCTGGAGAGGTATCACTTATTCATAATGAAATAGAGGCAAAGGCAGATAAGCTGATATATAATGAAATTGAAGAGAAAGTTTACTTAAAGGGTAATGTTGAAGGGACTGTATTATTTGAACAGGGTTATTGGGACTTGTCTGGTGGATTGCTGGAAATTAATTTAGCAGATGGAACATGGAGTATATCAACAAATCCACAAATTTCTTTTCGGGAATAGGGTGAAATCTAGATGACTATAGTAGCTAAAAATTTAGTGAAGATTTATAATAAACAGCGTGTAGTTGATGAAGTAGATTTGAGTGTAGAACGGGGAGAAGTAGTTGGCTTATTAGGACCTAATGGAGCTGGGAAAACCACAACTTTTTATATGGTTGTTGGTTTAGTAAAACCTGCACAAGGGGAAATTTTTTTAGATGATGAAAATATTACGGATTTGGCAGTTTTTCAGAGGGCGCGAAAAGGAGTTGGATATTTATCTCAGGAACCTTCAGTTTTTCGAAAAATGACTGTTGCTGATAATATTTTGTCTATTTTACAGGCTCAGAAACTAAGCAAAGATGAATGTAAAGAGAAATTGGAGTCTTTGTTGGAGGAATTTCACATATCACACTTAAGAGATCGTAAAGGCTTTCAGCTATCGGGTGGTGAAAGACGTAGGGTAGAAATCGCCCGTTCTCTAACAACAGAACCTTCTTTTATTCTTCTTGATGAACCATTTGCTGGAGTGGATCCCATAGCAGTTAATGATATCCAGAATATAATTAATTATTTAAAAGAAGAAAGAGGCTTAGGAGTTTTGATAACAGATCATAGTGTAAGAGAAACGCTTACTATAACTGATAGAGCTTATATTATGCATGAAGGTAAAATTCTATTGAGCGGTAGTTCTGATGAGGTTGCTAATGATAAAATGGCAAGGAAGTTCTATCTTGGGGAAAGATTTTCGATGTAGTAAGATTTTTTCTATAGGAAGGTGCTAGTAAATGAAGATTATATATAAATATATATTTAAAGAACTTTTAATTCCTGTGATATTTGGAGCTGCTGCTTTTACAGGAATCTTTGTTGGAACTGATTTGTTGTTTAAACTTATTGATTATTATACTTCCTATGGTGTTAATATTTTAACGTTATTACAATTGTTTTTTCTAAACCTTCCTGCAATTGTAATCTTCACTTTACCAATGGCCACTTTATTAGGTACTATTATGGCTTTTGGTAGACTTTCTGGTGATAGTGAAATTACAGCTTTAAGGGCTGGTGGTATTAGTATTTATAAAATAGTGGCCCCTGCAATTATAACAGGCTTAATAATGACTTTCATAACTATAGGTGTTCATGAATATCTTGTACCAAGGGCTAATAATATAAGTGAAGAAATTGTCTGGGAATTTCGACATGGGCAGAGGAGACCAAATACTCAATCTAATTTATTGTTACCCAATACAGATAGTCGAGGTAGGCCAGATTTCTTTCTTTATACAAGACGTTTTGATGGGGATACTGGTGAGATGCTAGATGTTATATTTCAAGATTATGAGGATGGTAGACCTATACAACTGATAGAGGCAGAAAAAGCTATTTGGAGAGAAGATGGAGGCTGGCAGTTTATTGATGGACGCATAATATACCTAACTGTAGGTGAAAGAATACCGGCAATAACGTTTGCTGAATATACACAAGCTCCGTTAGATTTTCGTCCAGCTCAGATATCTCAATTAGCTAAAAGCATATCAGATATGAATTATAGTGAACTAAGAGAGCGTATTGAACTTGAAAGGCAGCAAGGGAAAAGTGTTAATAAGGAGTTAATAGAACTTTATCATCGAATATCGATTCCTTTTGCGAATGTGATTTTTGCTTTGCTGGCAGCTGTTTTAGGAATACAACCACAACGATCAGGTGGATCTGCAACTGGTATGGGTATTAGTCTTGCAGTTATTTTTGTTTATTATACAATTATGACTATAGGTAGTGCTTTAGGTGAACAGGGAACAATTTCACCCTTCTTAGGTGCCTGGGTACAGAATTTTGTTTTTATGATAGTTGGTTTTGTTTTATTATATAGGGTGGCAAAGTGAAAGAGTCAATTACTACAAATAGTATTATAAATGTGATATACTTTTATATATAAGGGGGGTGCAGATTTATGTATGGTGTTTTATTAATATTAATTGTTGTTGTTATTAGTGGTATCATAGCTTATCTAGGTGATCAAATAGGAATGAAAGTGGGTAAAAAAAGGATATCAGTGTTTGGTCTGCGCCCAAAACATACTTCCATATTAATTACTGTTTTGACAGGAGTATTAATTGCATCACTTACTATTACAACTATATTAGCTACTAATAATGGTGTGAGACAGGCAATTTTTAATATTCAGGAAGTATTATCTACGTTAAATAACTTAAGAACAGAATTGGATGATGTAAATCAACAATTATTACTAAAGGATGATGAGCTAACTCTAATGCATGATAATATAGCAGCAAGAGAATTAGAATTAGATTTTTTACAAGAAATAAAGGATGACTTAGCCAATGAGAATGACATTTTAGAAGGACAAAAAGATGAGCTAGAATTTGAATTAGGCAAATTGAATAATGAACTACAAACAGCCCAAGCAAATATTGATGAACTTCAGACCACTAAAGATCATTTGGAAGCTCAGTTGACTGAATTAAATCAGCTTGTAAATAACCTTAGTTATGAACGAAAAGAGTTGGAAGAAGAAATTGAACAATTAAATCTACTTACCAGAAATTTGAGTAATATAGCTTTGAATTCTTATTTAAAAGACTTAGTTTATCATAAGGGAGAAATCATATACCTTGATGTAATTAAAAATGGAAGTATTCAAGAGGTTAGAGATAGTGTTCATGATTTTATTATGAAGGCAAATAAAGAGGTATTAAAGCAACCAGTTCTTGTATTAGATCAAGAAGCTGAATTAGCTATTAATCTAAGAAATCCTAGTGAAGATATAATGGCATTGGTTGCTAATATTGTTCAATCTGATAGAGAAAGGTTTATTGTTAGTATGACTTCAGATGTTTATGTTTCAGAAAATAACCCTGTTTATGCTAAATTACATTTAAATGAGAGCTATATAGTTTTTGAAGAAAATCAGATGATAACTAAAGGAGTTGTAGATGCTAATAGTACACCTTTAGAACTGGAACTAGAGTTAAGAACACTGTTAGATGAGGTTAATAAAATTGCTGTAAGAAATGGAATATTAACAAATGAGGATGGTTTTATTGATACTATAGAGTTCATTATGTTTTACCAGATCATGACAGATATACAGGCAATGGACGGAGATGTTGAAGTAAGAGTAATAGCCAATGAAGCTATTTGGCGTGAAGATGGCTGGAATCGTGAGTTTGCTCAAAAAATAAGCTTTGAGGTTGAAAAAGTTGGTGAAATTCATGAATGAGAATGAACTTAATAATCCGAAGAAAAATCGAGAGCTAAAAAAAAGTAAAGATAATGAAAAGAGCAAATCTTTAGAAGAAAACCTAGTTTTGGCTATAGATCCAGGAAGAGATAAGTGTGGACTAGCAATTATAAATCAAAAAAAGGATGTATTGTACAAAAATATTATAAAGACTGAATTAATTTCGTCATATTTAAAAGATTTAAATAATAAACATAATATTGATATAGTTATTTTAGGAAACGGAACTTATTCTCGTAAGATTAGTCAGGAAGTAAATTCTCACATGGATTGCCCTTTTCGTTTAATTGATGAAGCCTACACAACTATTGAGGCGGAGCGCAGATACAGGGAAGAGAATTACAGAGGGTGGTGCCGTTTTTTTAATTTTATTAAATGGAAACCATCCAGGTCAGTTGATGACTATGTTGCTATTATACTTGCGGAAAGGTTTTTGGAAGAGTAATGTTATACTTGCTGTCTTTGTTAAGAGCTGTCTTGCTGTAATCAGAAGAGTAAAAATATACTTAATATTTTTAGTTTTCCGAAAAAGCAATATATATATTAGGAAAAAAGAAATAAAACAAGAAATTTTTATATTTTATTCAAAAAATATAAAAAACTTGCAGGACTTTTAAATTATCTGTAGAATATATAAAATAAGCTAGACTTGGAAAATATATGTACTTATTTATTTGATACATAACTATAGTCAAAAGTCTTATCATTTTGTGCTAATAGGTGGAAGGAAGGAGGGTTCCCCAGACCACGAGGCTATAAAAAATGATAGGGTTCTATATATAGTTCATTGACAACTAAAAATGGGAAGATTGAAATGAGGAAACGAGGAAACTCATATACAAGAATCCCTGAGGTTGAATATGGACTTTAGAACTAAATTTTAAAAAATAAAATCCATAAAAACAATCAAGGGGGAAATATTATTATGAAGAAAATTTTTATTGCGTTAGTACTTGTATTAGTATTAACTGCTTCAACTTTTGCTGGTGCAATGTCTGACGTACCAAGTAATCATTGGGCTTATGAAGCTGTTAATACATTGGTAGCTGCTGGGTTAATCCAAGGTTATCCAGATGGAACATTCCAAGGACAAAATAATTTAACTCGTTATGAAATTTCTGTAATGCTTGCTCGTTTGTTAGAAAATATTGAAGATGAACGTGCAGAATTATTAGCGGAAGTTGGTCAAAATATTGATTTTGCTATTTCTAGATCAGATTTAAGTCTTAGCGAGAATCAAGCAGTTCAAGTTGAGTCTATTGTAAGAGCTTTATTAGCAGAAAATATGCCTGAAGTTCCTGAGGCAGAGGTAACTGAAGAAGATATAGCTAATGTTTTAGCTGCAATTGAAGACTTAGCTATCGAGTTTGAGACTGAATTAAAATCTCAAGGTATTGCAGTTGAAGTTTTGGTTGAAGAAATCAAAAGCTTAGATAGTAGAGTTGCTGCTCTTGAAGCTGTAGAAGAACCAGCTGTTTCTTTCAGCGGAGAGTGGAAAGTGGACTTTGTTAATTATGTTTATGATACTGATATGTGGGAAAATCCTTTTAACATTAATTCTGACGATAAAGATGATGACAGATTTAATGTTGCAGATAATATTTTTCAACATGTATTAGACATAAATGTAAATGTAGAAACAGATATTTTGAATGCAGATCTTAATTTAACTGCTTCAGTTAATGGTTTTGGACCATTTGACAATGCAGATGGATTCGAATTTGATTCCTTAGAAGGTGTTATTGAAGGTAATGACTTTAAAGCTACTATTAAGGAAGGCCAAAACGAAGGATTTAGACCATATCTATATGATGGACCATTTGATGATGATGGCCACGAGTGGGATGGTGTTTATGTGGAGTCTGCTGTTGGTGATTATATAATAAGTGCAACAGAAGACGACTTCGCAATTGCTAGTAGTAATGAGATGCTTGGATTCGATGTTTATTATGCTTACAGAAACTTATTTGGTGTAGAAGATGACGAATACAATTATCCAGAAGGTGATAACCTAGTCGGTCTTAAAAGAGTATTTAATATGGCTGGTTTTGATATAACTCCTGAATTTGCTATGAGTAATCTTGAATCAGATGAAAGATTATTAACAGTTGCTGTTGACGGAGCTGTAGGACCAGTAAATACAAGTTTCAATTTTGCTGATATTACTCATGAGTTTACACCTATTAATGCAGAAACTTTTGGCTGGAAAAAAGGTTTTGACGTTTCAGCAGACATGCAATTAATCAATAGGTTAGACTTAGGATTTGCTTTTGAAAGTTATAACTATACTGATTTTGATGTAGAGTATGCAGATGAGCATGATAATGCTCATACAGAATTTACGGCTGGAATTGAAGAAGATAACGCATTTAGCCCAGTAGGTTTTACTACTTTTGCTGATTTTGCTTATAAAACATATAATGACATTGATGAGGCAACAAGTATTGCATGGAATGCAACTACTAAGAGAGCTTTCGGTCCATTAGCTTTGACTGGAATGCTAGAATGGGAAGATACAACACAAGAATATGCAGATAAAGCTGCTTGTGATGACGTTAGTTTTAAAGAAGAAGAATTTATTAAGAAATTAGAGTTAAGATTTGACGCTATTACAAATATCACTATGGGTGCCGATTATGAATTCAATACAGAAAACGATATGACTACTCATAAGTATTTTGCAGATTTCGCGGCAAACGCGTTTGCTGCAGGTGCAGAAATTAATCTTGACACTAGTGCTGAAGGTGAAGATGAAAATAATGAAGTAGAATTATATGCAAGTTATAACGCTGATAGAGATGAAGCGATTAGCTTCTTAGCTGTAGATCTTAAACCTTATGCTGCATATAGAACTTGGTTAGAAGAAGATGTAACTAATATTGAATTAGGTGTTGAAGCATCTAAAGCAATTACTGCTAGAGCTACATTATCTGCTGGTTATGATTGGGCTAGCATCGAAAAAGATGTTACTGATGGTGATCATGAGGTAATTAGCTATGGAGATGAATTAGGCTTTGGTGTTTTCACTAAGCAATGGGTTAGAGGAACATATGATATTACTGATGATGTAGAGGCATATACAGAATTTATGCGTTTAGAACTTAATACAAACGATGTTGACGAATTAGATGGTAAGGCTGACAAAATTACTGCTGGTGTAAGTGTTGCATTTTAATTAAACAATTAAAACACTTATTACAGATGTTATAAACTCCCTCCCGGTGTTTTCCGGGAGGGTTTTAATTTCTATAGTTCTAATTATAAAAGTAGAATTAATTATTATATTTATTTGATAGCTATTTATATAGTAAATTAATTAAAAATGCTAAAATATATTTTAATAAAATAAAGAGGAAAATTATCGTTTTTGGCGAATATAAATATATAGACTAAATTTAAGGAGGGTGTGGAAAATGAAGAAAATTTTATCAACGATTATTATGACCTTCTTAATGTTTTTTTCGTTTTCTCTATTTGTTACTGCGGAAGAAATTTTACTTGATAACCCTGAGTTAATTACTGCTAATGAAACTCGTCAATATAGATTGCTTTCTTCTAATCTGCATCTACCTGAAGAAATAGATACATATGATTATACCACAGAGGATAGACTAACACAATTAATAAGTCTTTATGATAGAAATGCAACAAACAATAGCTTTAAAAACTCACCTCATTTGGTAAATAATTATAATATATATGAGATTGAAGTTGAAAGAGAAGAACGAGTAATTTCAATTAATCCACTTCCTGGGGTGTCATTAGAAGCTGATTTTAACAAACAGGAAGAAAACAATAGTCTAGAGGAAGATAGTAATATTAGCCTTAAATATTGGATGAACAATAGAACATTACTTAGTGCAGAATATGGATTTGAAAATAGAGAATGGTGGGATATTAAAGAAATAAGGCTAGAGAATGATGATCAAAATAGTGAAGTTTATATAGAAGAATTAGTATATAAAGAAGAGAAAAGTGAAAGTAGTAGATTAGGTATCGCATACCAGGGTAATGATAGGCTAACTATTTCTGCTGAAATTAATGATTTAATATCCTTTGATACAGATTATAGTACTTTGTTTGCCATTGAGTATAAAGATAACACAGGTAGAGTTAGATATATATATCAGCATGATTTTGGGGATAGAAGTTCCCATAGAAATGCTATTGAGTTTGGGTATAAAGATCTTGCTACATTTATGGCTAGTTATAAGGTCTTAAATCCTAAATTAATTGAAGAACAATTAGAGTCTATTTGGGATTTTGGTCTTGATTTTAGTATAAATGAAATATCTAACTTTTCATTAGGATATCAACTAAAAGAAGGCTCAATAATGGACTTAGGTTATGATGAACAGGAAGAAAAAGAATCTAATATTAAAGCAAAACTTGAAATAAGCTTTTAATGGGGTGATAATTTATGAAATACTTATTATACAAATCGTTTTTGTTTTTTCTAATTTTTGCTATGACAACCATATTTATTATACCTGTAAATGCCGATATCATTCCATTGCAGGGCCTTGATGAAGTGGAAAACATATTATATGGTCAAGGTTCTAATTTGGCTATAATTGAGAAAATAGAGAGTCTAGAGACTGTTTTATTTGGACATAAAAATAAAGGATCACTGGCTAATAGAGCTCAGGAAATAATAAATTATATTTATTCTACTGAGAGGGATATTTCTTTGTTTTTAATAATTAATACAATGGAATGGACATTATTTAACAGTTATAATCAAGGGCCTTTGATTGAAAGAATAGAAGGATTAGAGAAAGCAGTTTTTGCATCTGTTCAAGAGGGAGCGCTTCTTGATAGAATAGAACATCTAAGTTCTTTGTTAATATCCGTCGATAATCTTGATCTTGGAAAAATTATCTTAGAACAAGGATATGAAGTAAATATTAGACTTAAGGATGAGATAAATACAACTAGTAATAAAGCTGGAGATGTGATTAACTTTATTGTAGAGAATAATGTTAGATTAGATAATTATTTGATGATACCCTCAGGAACTAGCGGAAGTCTTGTGCTTACAGAAGTAAAAGAAGCAAGGGGTTTTGGTAGAGATGCTACTATTGCTATGATAATTAATGATATTGTATCAATTAATGGTGAAGGGGTTCCTCTTACACTATCGGTAGAAGAAGATCAAGGTAGTCATTCTGCTGAAGTAGCTGTAGGTGTTAGCTTTTTAAGTACCATTATTGTTAGCAATCCTATTGGCTTGGTAGCAGGATATTTTTACAGAGGAAGAGATATTCAACTTCCTGAAGGCACTGTTATGACGATACAAGTTAGAGAAGACGTAGAACTAAGTGGAGTTCGCTTTTAGCTATAATTAAGTATATATATGAATTCAAAAAAACCTTTCCCTAAAGAGGAAAGGTTTTTATGGTATAATATACTTTTTTTTCTTGGAAGGTTTAAGAGAATTAATAACGAATATATTAATAGTAGATATCACTAGCTTTGCATAAACTTTTTTAATATTTGTCAAGTCCTTCTTATTAAT